>JBFYTD010000074.1:0-7945 GCA_041300885.1 Anaerolineae bacterium
GTGCTGGGCGGGCAGATCGTGGCCGTGGGCCGGACGGCCGACGTGCTGGCCCTCTTGGACGACTCCGCCGCCGCCCATGTCATCGACGCTGCCGGCAAGGTCGTTCTGCCCGGCTTCGTCGATCCGCATACCCATCTGCTGTGGGCGGGCGACCGCGCCGGTGAGTTCGAACAGCGCGTCGCCGGCGCGACCTACATGCAGATCATGCAGGCCGGCGGCGGCATCATGTCCACCGTGCGCGCCACCCGCGCCGCGTCGCTGGACGACCTGATCGAGCAGACCCTGCCCCGCCTGGATGCCATGCTGACCCACGGCACCACCACGGCTGAGGTTAAGACCGGCTACGGCCTGGACCTGGACACCGAGATCAAGCTGCTGGACGCGATCCGCCTGCTGGACGAGGAGCACCCCATGGATTTGGTGCCCACGTTCATGGGCGCGCACGCGGTGCCGGCCGAGTACGCGGGCCGCACCGACGCCTACGTGGACCTGGTGGTGGACGAGATGCTGCCGGCCATCGCCGATCTGCGCTACACCGTGGAGACCCCCGACGGCGAGTACTACGTGCGCGCTGCTGACTTCTGCGACGTCTTCTGCGAGGCCGGCGTTTTCGACCTGGCCCAGAGCCGGCGCATCCTGGAGGCTGCGGCCGAGTTGGGCCTGGGGTTGAAGCTGCACGCCGACGAGTTCGAGCCTATCGGCGGCGCTATTTTAGCCGTGGAACTGGGTGCGGTCAGCGCCGACCACCTGGTGCGCACCACCGACGAGCAACTGGCCAGCCTGGCCGCATCGGACGTCATCGCCGTCAGCCTGCCCGGCACCCCCTTTGGCCTGGGCCACCACGACTACACCCGCGCCCGCCGCTTGATCGAGCTGGGCGGCGCGCTGGCGCTGGCCAGCGACCTCAACCCTGGCACCTGTTGGTGCGAATCGATGCAGTTTATCGTCGCCCTTGCCTGCCGCACCCTCAAGCTGACGCCGGCCGAGGCCATCAACGCCGCCACCATTAACGCTGCCCACGCCCTCAACCTGGGCGCCTACGTGGGCAGCCTGGAGGTGGGCAAGCAGGCCGACGTGCTGGTGCTGGACGTCCCCGACTACCGGCACGTGGGCTATCGCTTTGGGACGAATCTGGTGGAGACGGTGGTCAAGCGGGGGCAGGTGGTGTAGGGGGCGGAAATACCACAGCGTATGAAGAAAAGCGAATGTCGGAAGAGACACCATGCTCCTCCCGCCGCCCGCTGTTCCCCATTCGCTGTGGTATTTCCGCCTCTCCGCCCCACCGCATTGCCCCCCACCTCCACCTATGCTATAATCCTTGCCACACTGCGGACTTCCCTTGAGTTCCCCCAGTTCCCATGAGTTCCCAAGAAAGGCCTTCCCACCCTTGATCAACCAACAGCGCCTTCTGCAAACCTTCCTCGATCTGGTGCGCATCGACAGCCCCAGCAGCCACGAGGCCGAGATCGGCCGCGAGCTGGACGCCCGCCTCCAGACGCTCGGCTTGCAGACCGAGATGGACGCCGTGGGCAACCTGGTGGGCCGCACGGTCGCCGGCAGCGGCGACTGGCTGTTGCTGAGCACACACATGGACACCGTCGGCACGGACCGCGGCATTACGCCCGTGATACGCGACGGCGTGATCTACAGCGACGGCACGACGATCCTGGGCGCGGACGACAAGTCGGGCGTGGCCGCAGTGCTGGAGGTGTTGACGGTGCTGCGGGAGCAGAGCCTGCCCCACCCGCCGCTGGAGGTGGTGATCAGCGTCGGCGAGGAGTTGGGGCTGTACGGGGCGCGGAACCTGGACACCAGCCGGCTGCGCGCCCGCTATGGCATCGTGCTGGACTCGGGCGGTCCCATCGGCAACATCGTCGTCAGCGCGCCTTCGCAGGACAACATCCGCCTGACAGTGCACGGCGTCAGCGCCCATGCTGGCGCGGAGCCAGAAAAGGGCATCAACGCCATCCGCGTGGCGGCCGAGGCCATTGCGGCCATGCCCCTGGGCCGCATCGACCCCGAGACCACCTGCAACGTGGGCATCATCGAGGGCGGCACGGCGCGCAACATCGTCCCTGATCGGGTCAAGGTCATCGGCGAGGCGCGCAGCCGCGATAACGCCAAGCTGGACCCGCTGACCGCCCGCATCGTCAAAGCGTTTCAGGATGCCGCTGATCGCCATGGCGCCCGGCTGGAGGCCGACGTCACCCGCACCTACAGCACCTATCGCCTGGCCGAGAACGAGCCGATCGTGCAGGCTGTAGCCAGCGCGGCCCGCAGCTTGGGCCATGACGTCAAGCTGCGAGCCAGCGGCGGCGGCACCGACGGCAACGTCTACACCGCGGCCGGCATCCCCTGCGTCGTCATCAGCACCGGCATGGCCGAGGTTCACACACCCAACGAACGCATTGCCATTGCGGACATGGTCGCCGGAGCAGAGTTGTTGCTGGCGGCGGTGCGCGGGCTTGCGGAGTGAGGGAGTGTCAAGCGCCAGGTGTCAAGTAGGTTGCATCACTACACTTGACACCTGACACTTGACACTTGACACCTGACACTTGACACCTGACACCTGACACCTGACACGAGGCTCACCATGGAACAACTGCTCGGCCTGCAAACCTGGGGTACGGACCTGATCCTGTCCGTCCAGTCAATCAGCAGCGGCTGGCTGGACACGTTCTTCAAGGCCATCACCTGGCTGGGCAACCGTGAAGCCTACCTGGTGATCCTGACGCTTATTTATTGGTGCATCAACCGCAGTTGGGGAGCGCGGCTACTGGTGCTGACCATGCTCTCGTCGTGGTTCAACGAGGCGCTGAAGTCGCTGTTCGACCTGCCGCGGCCCGATCCGACCCGCGTGCGCCAGTTGGTCAGCGAGGCCAGCTTCGGCTTTCCCAGCAACCACGCCCAGACCGGCGGCGTGATCATCTGGGGCTACCTGGCAGCCAAAGTGAAGCGCACCTGGTTCAGCGTGCTGGCCGTGGCCATGATCATTCTGATCGGCCTGTCGCGCATCTACCTGGGCATCCACTTCCCCCAGGATGTGATCGGCGGCTGGATCCTGGGCATCGTGATTCTGCTGGTCTGGCTGCGCTTTGAAGACCGGCTGGCAGCCTGGTGGCATGGCTTGCCGGCCCAGCGGCAGGCGCTGGTGGCCATCGCCGGCCCGCTGGCGCTGATGTTCCTGACGCCGGCCGACTCGGCCAGCCGCTATCCCAACGAGACGGGCGCCACGCTGGCCGGCATTCTGATGGGCGCCGGACTGGGCAGCATTCTGGAGGCGCACACAGTGCGCTTCCGCGTTGATGGCTCGTTGGGTCGGCGGGCGCTACGCTACCTGGTGGGCATCGTCCTCGTGGGAGCGCTTTACTTCGGCGGCGCGCTGTTGCCGGAGCTGCATCCCTGGGGCCTGGACATCGTCCTGCGCGTGCTGCGCTACGCATTGGTGGGCCTGACCGCCGTCTGGCTGGCGCCGTGGGTGTTCGTCAAACTGCGCCTGGCCGACAGCGACTTGAACCCAAAGATGGCATAAAACGGCGCCGCCGGTGGGCAGGGCGTTGGTTTCGATACGTGCCTACTCAACCAACGCCCCGCCCATCGGCTGACTTGAAGGTGAAGTCGGCAGTGAACTCGAACTGGGCAACGCACGCATCGAGCATCATAGGGCGTGGGCTGATCTGCTGAGGCGAGCTTGAGATGAGAAATGCTTGAGTTGCCTGGTGGATTTCTTGCATTGTGCGCCTTTGAGTATACTACGCCCCACAAACAAGCAGGCGCACGATTGGCGCAGCAGCACACCACCATTACCTGTGAGGAAGAAGCCATATGAAAACTGTCATGGGATTGTTTGAACAGCGCAACAGCGCCGAGGCCGCAGCCGCGGCGGCGCAGAAGGCCGGGGTGCCGCAGCACCAGATCACACTGATGAACAACACCACGCCGGCCAGCCAACTGGTGGAGCCGGGGCCGCGCAGCATTACCATGAAGTCGGTGCGCGGCTTCACGGTGATGCTGACCGCCATCTTCGTCCTCTTTGGCCTGTTCGCCGGAATCGGCTCGATCTATGTCTTTCAGGCCACGGCCGGTATCGCAGCCCTGACGGTGCTGGTCTTCCTTTTGATCGGCCTCTTCTGTGGGCTGTTCATGGGCTGGGTCATGGGCCGTTCCGAGGCCGACAGCGAGATCCAGCAGTTTCGCGAGGCGGTCGAGCACGGCGACACGCTGCTGGTGGTCGGAACCGAGAAGTATGCCAAGGTAGTCGAGGCGAAAATGCGGGCCAGCAATGCTCACTGGGTCCTCGCCACCAAGCAGGTCAATCGCATGCAGACCTACCCTGAAGCGCATGAGCCAGGCCACGCGCCAGCCGCTGCCAACTGACAGCCCAATGGCTCCATTGCCCCGTTTCTACGATCCGCAGCGCATCGGCACGCTGTTCAACCCCGACATGGGTCGCATCGCGGAGGAGGCGGCTGCGGCTGGTCTTCTGCCCGCCACAGAGGACGCACGCAACAATCACCTGCTGCTGATCGACATGCAGGTCGACTTCTGCCACGAAAACGGCAGCCTCTACGTGCCTGGCGCGCTGGGCGACGTGCAGCGCGTCATCGAGTTCATCTACCGCAACGCTGAGCACATCAGCCAGATCACCTGCTCGCTGGACTCGCACCTGCCCAGCCAGATCTTCTCGCCCGGCTGGTGGGCCGATGCCGCCGGCAACCACCCCACCCCTTACACTATCATCGCCAACCAGGATGTGCAGAGCGGCCGCTGGCGGCCGCTGGTCGAACCGACCTGGTCGAATGAATACGTGGCCAGGTTGGAGCGGGATCACAAGAAACGGTTGACGATCTGGCCCTACCATGTGTTGATTGGCAGTCCCGGCCACATGCTGGATCCGGAGCTGTGGTCGGCCGTCTTTTGGCATTCAGTCGCTCGCAAGACTCAGCCCACCTGGCTGAACAAGGGCAGCGTCTCCCTCACCGAGCACTACTCCATCATCCAGCCGGAGGTGCCGGTGCCCAGCCTGCCGGGCGGCGGCAAGAACCATGCCTTCTTGGACGAGCTGGCCGAGGCGGATCTGATCATCGTGGCCGGCGAAGCCATGAGCCACTGCGTGCTGGAGACAATTGAGGATCTGGTGGAGGAGTTCGCTGATCAACCGGAAATGCTGCGCAAGGTGCTCTTCCTGCACGACTGCACGTCGCCCGTGGTGCATCCTGAGATCGACTTCGGCGCCATCGCCGCCGCGCGGCTGGCTGAATTCGAGCGGATGGGCGTTCGGCTGGTAGACAGCACAGACGTGATCCTGGATTGATGGATGTAGACGCTTGTTTTGCCGAAGGAGAGCAGGATTAGTGCGCGTGTGGAGGACGTTTTTTTACCGGCTGCTGGCGTTGGCCGTCGTTATGACAATCGGTTTTTCGGCGCAGCCGGCTAGAGCCTCGCACCAACAGGCGACCGCCAACGGCATTGTGACGCCGCCGGCCGGCTCAACCGTGCGCGGCGTCGTCCCGGTGGCGGGCGTGGCCCAGTCGGCGGATTTTGCCAAGTGGCAGTTGGACCTGCTGCCGGCCGGCGACGCCGACCGCGCCGTGTTCCTGGCGGTGGGCGAGACGGCCAGCGCGCTGGCTAGTTTCGACAGCACCCCCTACGCTGACGGCGCCTACACCCTGCGCCTGCGGGTGGTGCGCGGCGACGGCAACTACGACGAGCACTTCACGTCCATTACCATCGCCAACACGGCGCCTGCGCCCGCAGTGCGGCCAGCCGCACCCAGCCCGGCGCGTCTGGTTAGCAGCCGCGCGGCTGCGCTGGGCCTGCCTCTGCGCACCACCGGCGGCCAGCCTATCCTCTATCTGACCTTCGACGACGGTCCTACCCCGACGCTAACGCCACAGATCGTGGAATTGCTGGCGCGCTACGACGCCTACGCCACCTTTTTCGTGGTTGGGCTGCATGTACGTCGCGCGCCGGCCCCGCTGGCATTGGTGGCCGAGGCTGGCCACACCATTGCGAATCACACGTTCAGCCACAAGCCACTGGCCGGCCGCGGCCAGGAGGCGTTTGCAGAGGAACTGCAAGCCACCGAGGACCTGGTAGCCGCGGCCCTGGCCAACGTGCCGTCGCTCGATCACAGCTTGCGTTATCTGCGGCCACCTGGCGGTGGAGTCGACGCCAATACCCTCTCCTATGCCGACGCGTTGGGCTACAAAGTCGTGGGCTGGGACATCGACCCCAAGGATTGGCGCCGGCCGGGCGCAGCCACTATTGCTTCCTCGGTCATCCAGCGCGCCTTCCCCGGCGCCATCGTCGTGTTGCACGACGGCGGCGGCGGCAGCCAGCAGACCGTCACTGCCGTCGAGACGATTCTCGAAGAGTTAGGCCGGCAAGGTTACGTCTTCCGCGCCCTCCCCCAAACCAACGCACTGGACCAGCAACGCGAAAGTCGGTCCGCAGCTCCGTAGCACAATCCGCCAGATTGTTCGGACGCAATCCAGCGGATTGCGTTACGCCACCCCATCCACCATGCTGTGAACCGCTCCCCTCTCCTCCCGGGAGAGGGGCCGGGGGTGAGGGGAGTCAATTCGCTCCGCTCAAATACAATCGGATCATATCCTTCCAGTACGGCCAGTCGTGCGCCCAGCCGTTCCAGATGCGCAGCGCGTGCCAGATGTTCTTTTCCCACAGGATTTGCGAGAAATACTCGGTGGCCCCGCGCAGCGGTTCGGTCTCGCTGGTGGTCAGGATGATGTCCATGCGGCGCATCTGCTCCAACCGGCCATGGTCGTTCTCGTTCTTGACGAACTGTACCGGGTTGTTGAAGTAGACGTTGTCGTCGTGGTGGCCATCGGTCCAATCGCTGATGTCGTACAGCCCGTTCATCGCCAGCACGCGGCCCACCAGGTCAGGATGGCGAAAGGCGAAGTTGACCGCCTGATAGGCGCCGAAGCTGGCGCCCAAGACGACGAGGAAGGGGTTGGTGTTGCGCTGCGTGAAGGGGATCAGCTCGCGGCTCAGGTAGTTGTCGTACTGCGTCTGGCGCCAGGCCCGGTCGCCCGGCCATTTCCAGCGCGCATACCAGCTCTCCGCATCGACGCTGTCCACGCAGTAGACCTGGACGTAGCCCTGCTCGATCGGGCCGGCCATGGAGTCAACCATGCCGCGGTTCTCCCAGTCGAAATGGCGACCTTGGGAGGTGGGGAAGACGATAACGCGCGCGCCGCTGTAGCCGTACACCAGCAGCTCCATGTCGCGGCCCAGGTTTGGGCTGTACCAGCGATGATAGTCTCGGATCATTGGGCTCACCTGTTCAGTTTGGGTACCACACAGATGCCGGGCGCTTGCCGATATTCATGGGCTTGTGCAAGCGCCCGGCGCCTGTGGTCGGAGGTGAGCAGAGTGTAACACGCCCTGCTGTGCTCGTCAAAGCTGGCCGGGTGGGTTGATTTGGCAGCAGCGGCCAAGCTGCGGCTGGCAGGCAGTGGACGCCTGGCCCGGTACGTCGACGCCGATCGCTCGCAGCGCCTGCGCCACATCGCCCAAAGGAAAGCCCATCACACCGCTGTAGCAGCCGCTGATCTTCTCGACCGGCGCAAAGCCAGGGTGCTGGATGGCGTAGGCGCCGGCTTTGTCGAGCGGATCGCCGCTGGCCACATAAGCTGCGATCTCATCGTCGCCGTAAGGCCGCATGGTCACAACAGATTGGTTCAGCGCGGTTGCCACGCGGTCCGGCGTTGGATTCCACGCGTAGAGGGCGCTCCAGACCGCGTGTGGCCGGCCGCGCAGGCGGCGCAGCATCGTTGTCGCTTCGTCCTCGCTGGCTGGCTTGCCCAGAACCTCCCCGTACAGCACCACGATGGTGTCGGCGCCCAGCACGGCGCGCCCAGAGAAGCGCGCAGCCACGGCCAGAGCCTTCTCTCTGGCCAGCCGCTGCACGAGATCTGTC
>JBFYTD010000075.1:0-7943 GCA_041300885.1 Anaerolineae bacterium
GGCGGCCTCCTGGCTGGGATACTTGTAGGCCACGGCCCAACGCGGATCCTTGCCCACAAAGCCCAGCCGCTGCTGCACCGCGAAGCTGTCCACCTTAATCACCAGGCCATCAGTCTCGTAGGGCAGGGTGTGGCGCTGCCCTTCCCAGGCCTCTACAAAGTCGACCAGCGCGTCAAAATCGCTGAAGCGGCGGCTCTGCTCAGCCACCGGGAAGCCCAGCACCCGCAGCAGCGCCAGCGCCTCCCACTGGCCGCTTGGGCTGAAGTCGCCCCCCTCAATCTCGACCAGTTGGTAGGCCCAGAGGTGCAGCGGCCGGCTGGCGGTGACGCTGGAATCCAGGTTGCGCAGCGCGCCGGCCGCGGTGTTGCGCGGATTGGCGTAGACCTTGCCACCGGCGGCGGCCTGCTCGGCCTGGAAGCGCTCGAAGTCAGCCACGGCCATGTAGGCCTCGCCGCGCACCACCAGGCGTCGCGGCGCCCGCATGATCTGCGCAGCGCGGCCCTCCAGCGCCAGCGATGCGCCAGGAACCACAGGAATACGCAGCGGCAGGTCGCGTACGGTGCGCAGATTGGGGGTGATGTCCTCGCCAAAAACGCCGTCGCCGCGCGTCGCTCCCAGAACGAACAGGCCGTCTTCATAGTGCAGCACCACGGTCAGACCGTCGATCTTCGGTTCGACTACGTAGGCCAGACCCTCTGCCATGCTGTCGGGCAACAGGCGCAGCAGGCGCTCGCGCCAGGCGCGCAGCTCGGCCGCGTCAAAGGCGTTGCCCAGGCTGAGCATGGGCGCGGGATGCTGGACCCTGCTGAAGCCCTCCAGCACGGCGCCGCCCACCCGCTGCGTCGGCGAGTCAGGTGTGCGCAGCTCTGGATGTTCCTGCTCGAGCTGCTGCAACTGGTGAAACAGCGCGTCGTACTCAGCGTCGCTCACCTGGGGAGCGTCCAGCACGTAGTAGTGATAGCTGTAACGCGCCAGCAGTTCCCGCAGCTTGCCCGCCTGTTCGTTTAGCTCGCTCATCGGCCGTGTCAGGGTGTGGCGCTGGGGGTCGGCGTGACCAACGGCGCCGGCTTGAGGAACTGCTGCGCGGTCCAGCCAATCAGTCCATCGGCGGCACGCACACGCCACCAGGTGTAACCATCGCTCTCCACCGGGTACGGCACGTCAGGATCGCTGCCGGGCATGACAAAAAAGGGATCGCCGTCGTTGTAAATGCCCTGAGTCAGGAAGTCGAGACCCGCGCCGGCCCGCAGGCGCACACCCGATGGCCCGGTGCTGGCGATGACCACCCGCTCGCCGATGGAGAATTCGGCTTGAGGCGTGGGCGTTCCTGGCGCGGTGGGGGTGGGAACGACCACCGGCGTCACGGTGGGTTGGGCTGTGGGCAGCGTAACGGTCGCAGTAGGCGTGGGGGTGGGCGTGGCCTCCTCGGCGGCAGGCAGGGGCGGGCCCACCAACAAGAAGGCCATGCCTGCCAGGATCAGCAACCCTACCAGCAGCAGCAACAGGGTACCGCAGGGCAGCCCGCGGCGCGGGCGCTGGCCTGCTCGTGGCGTTGTGTCATCCAACGTGTCATACAGCCATTCCACCTTGCCGGAGAAGGCATCAGGCTCGCTAGCAGACGGGTCTTGAGGTCGATCAGACATGCAAAAGGGAAGTCGCAGGTTGCAGGTTGCAAAGGGTCGGGTGGTCGTCTTGCACGCAGGAGTGCTGCCTGATTATAGCGCGTTTGCCAGCGGTTGCCAATTCGAGTTTAGGCGGTTTTTGTCAATCGCATCTTTGACAAGTATAATCCAGCTTTAGTCTGCCCGATGACTCAGCCCTGTGCGGGGTGTAGAAACGAAGTCCTGTGACTCACCGCCGCACGGCGGTTGCGACGACGAGCCAGGGCACCGCCCGCTCCAGGGTCGACTCAGCCAAAACAGAGGTGCTACTAGTGTCCTACCGTCCCAGTCAAAACCCTTCCTATTGGACCACCGATTTTCAACTCGGTCAGGATGACAGCGAGTTCTTGCAGGAATTTCTGCAAAGCCGCGAGCGTCCGGCGCTGGAGAACGATCTTGTGCAGGCATTGGTGGAGGCGCGATTCCGCCGCGAGGAACAGCGAATTCGCAGAGAGTTGGCCAGAGGCGCGGTCTACCAGCCCAAGAATCCCTATCAGGTGGGACAGAGTGTGGTCTTCCCGCACATGGACTTCACCGTCGGCGCCATCACTGCCATGCGACCAGGGGCTAACCCTGAACACGGCGAGTTCGACGTGATCACCGTCAAATTCGAACAAGGGAAGCCGCGCTTCTTTGCCGCCAACCTGAAGACGGCTCATAAACTGAATCTGCCGGCGGGCGGCGATGGACTGGCTCAGGAGGAAATCACCGGCGTCGAGACGATTCTGGAGCGTCACGGCCGCGAGCTGCGCTCCCGCCTGCGCGAGCAGATGCAGGGGCAGGCAGACTCCCCCTTCGTCCACCTGGGCCGCTATTGGTCGCTAGCGAGCCTGCTGGCTGAGGTTCACATTGGCCATCTCAACATCGCCGAGGCTGCCATCGACATGCGCGGCGCTCCCCTGGCCACCAGCGACATCCTGCCCGAGTTGGGCCTGCCGCGCGAGGTGCCGCCAGCCTTGGCCGCGTTCTCGGTCGACCTCGCGCTGTCGCAGGACGAGCGCTTCGTCGATGTGGGCGCCGAAAGCCGGGAATGGTATCTGGAGCGGCTGATGCCCAAGGAGGCCATGGACACCCCGCGCCGCCTGCAACACGTGGCCGGGAGCTATGACCGCTCTGTGCTGGGCGTGCCGATGCTCCAGCTTGAGTGGGAGATGGACGACGAATGGTCCGAGGGCGATGTGACCGGCGCCAGCGCGGCCAGACCGGCGCAGGTCGAGATAGCCCTGATCTATCCCCATCGACGCTCAGGGACGCTGCCGCTGACCCAGCGCACTGCGAGCCTCTTCCCGGTGCGGGAGGGCAAGCGCAGCATGGTCACCTTCATCGACGGCCGCTGGGGCAAACGATTTACCGGCTGGGTCGTCCCCGAAGGCCGCTATGTCTGCGGGCTGAGCCAGTGGTACGAAGAGCATGGCATTCCGGTGGGTGGCCACGTGGTGCTGGAGCGCACCGAGAACCCGTCCGAGGTGGTGATCGATCTCAAACCGCACCGCTCCAAGCGCGAGTGGGTGCGGGTGGCCCGGGTCGAGGGCGGCCAGCTCAAGTTCACTATGCAGAAGCACATGATCGCCTGTGACTACGACGAGGCAATGATCGTGGCCGAGGCTGACACCGCCAGCACCGACGATCTGCGCCGCAAGCTTTACGGCCAGGAGCTTAGCGTCTACCAGATGGTGGACGACATGGCGCCGCAGTTGATGGGCCTGAGCACCCAAGGCACCGTTCACGCCACGACCGTCTACAGCGCCATCAACCTGCTGCGGCGCACGGCGCCTGGCCCTGTTTTTGCAGCCTTGATGAGCAACCCGCGCTTCCAGCCGACCGGCGCTGGCGAGTTCTCCATGGCCCGCCACTAATCCTATGGTCTCGATACAACCCGGTGGGTTACGCTGCCCTTGCCGCAATGCAGCCCCATCTGGCGTATCCCAAGCGACCGGGCCTACTCGACCCACTAACTAGAGGAGCTTCATGACAACCTGGCACCGGCCAACCGTGGACACCAAGTTCCACATCGACTACGAGTGGTGGCAGACCAGCGGTCGCAACTTCCGGCTCTACCTGCTGGAGCAACTGTGCGACGAATGCAAGCAGCGCTTTGCCACCCACCGCGAGACTGAGACCGTCGACTGGGTCAACCCTGACACGGGCGAAGTGATTGAAGCTGATGCGCTGCTGCAGTGCCTCAAGGGCATGTGTGCGCAGCAGTCTGACTTTATCGACCCGCGCGTGCCGTTGACTGCGGCCGTGTTCCGCATCTTTCTGATCAACGACAACACACCGCTCTCCTCCAAAGAGCTGCACAGAACCATCACCTGGAAGCAGCCGGATATGATCCTGAGCACACTCAGCGGCCGCACAACCTACCTGGGCATCCGTCCGGCTTAGGCGGCGATGGAGAGGCCACGTATTACACGGATTTCGCGGATTTTTGTAGTGGTCAGAATCATCATGCATTGCCCGATCGCTAGGCGTCCTTTGCGCAGCACCCCGGACCCCGGCTCGCCGGTTCTGAGGACACTTGCGCCTGCGCGCAGTGCAGGTGTAGGCGAGTGGGCGCCGGGTTAGGTGCGAGTCGGCCGCCAGAGCCGGGCGGGACGCCCTTTAGATCAAGGGGCATGGTTCATCGACTGGTTCAGTGAAGCTTTACAATCCCCGGGGAGTCGAGCATGCCCACGTGCGGGTTTTGCGCCCACAAGCCGCACCTGGGGGTGCTCACTCCGCGATGAACTGTGAAGCTCGAATGATACATTGCGAGTAACTCGTGGCGAATGAGGGTGATCGGGCGAGATGTTGGTTATCAAGACACTTCGGGAGTTAGCACAGCATCGATCAGGGTGGAAAAGTCGTCGGTTGGGGCATCGTCAAGGCGGCGCAGCAGGGCCAGGAATTCCACGTTGCCCTTGGGGCCGGTGATGGGGGAACGGATCAAACCGGCGACGTGCCAGCCGTGGCCGGCCGCCCAGCTCAGCACGCGCGCCAGCACCGCGCGATGCACGGCCGGATCACGCACTACGCCCCCCTTGCCGACGAGCCCCTTGCCTGCTTCGAACTGGGGCTTGATCAGCACAATGGCCTGGCCGCCGGGCCGCAGAAAGCGCGCCACCGCCGGCAGCACCAGATCCAGGCCGATGAAGGACACGTCGATCACGGCCAGATCGACTTGAACGCCGCCCGGCAGCCCTTGCAGCGACCGCACGTTGCTGCGCTCCAGCGAGGTCACGCGGCTGTCCTGGCGCAGCTTCCAGGCCAGTTGGCCGTAGCCAACGTCGATGGCGTAGACGTGGGCTGCGCCGCGCTGCAACAGGCAGTCGCTGAAGCCGCCGGTGGAGGCGCCCACGTCGGCCACAGCCAGCCCAGTCGGGTCGACATCGAAGGCATCCAGCGCCGCTTCCAACTTCAGTCCGCCGCGGCTGACGTAGCGCAGCGAGTCCTTGACGCGCACCTGGCTGCCAACCGGTATGGACTGGCCCGGTTTGGTGGCCGGCCCGTCGTCCACCAGCACGCTGCCGGCCATGATCAGGGCGCGTGCCTTCTCCCGGCTCTCGGCCAAACCCAGCTCGACCAGTAGGGTGTCCAGCCGCTGTTTTTGACTAGTCGTCGCAGTCGCTTCGCTCATGCTGCCATAATAGCCCGGCCGCGTGCTGCGGGCAAATTGACGGGCGCCGCAGGATTGTGTATGATCTGTCCCATGAGTGACAATGTGAAGCCAAAGGCCAGCTCGACCGGCTCCGGCGCAGCGGTCCGGCCAACGGGTGTCCTGGCAACCGGCCTGGCGCTGCTCAAGACCATGCGCCCCAAACAGTGGACCAAGAATGTAGTGGTCTTTGCGCCGCTGGTCTTCGACGAGAAGCTATTCCAACCGGCGCTGCTTGGCCGCACGGCGCTGGCCTTCGCCCTGTTTTGCCTGATATCGAGCACGGTCTACATCATCAATGACCTGGTGGACATCGATAAAGACCGCCAGCATCCGAAGAAGCGGCTGCGGCCGCTGGCAGCGGGCGTGCTCTCGCCCCGTGTAGCCATGGCCGCGGCGGGCGTGTTCATCCTGGTCAGCTTCCCGCTCGCGCTGTGGCTGGATCGCGACTTCGCCCTGATCCTGCTCAGCTATCTCTTGCTCAACATCGCCTATTCCTTCTATCTGAAGCACCTGGTGATCATCGACGTGCTGGTGATTGCGACCGGCTTTGTGCTGAGGGTGGCCGGCGGCGTGGCCGTGGTAGGCGTGGAGCGTTTCTCTCCGTGGCTCTACCTGGTAGTTACGCTGGGCGCGCTGTTCCTGGGCTTCGGCAAACGGCGCCACGAGCTGCTGCTGCTGGACGAGGGCGCTGACGCGCATCGGGCGATCCTGGCCGAGTACACCATCCCCTTCCTTGACCAGCTCATCGGCCTGGTGACCTCGACCATGGTGATCGCTTACTCGCTGTACACGTTTTCAGCCCCCAACCTGCCCGACAACCACGCCATGATGCTGACGATCCCCTTCGTGCTCTATGGCCTGTTCCGCTACCTGTACCTGATCCATGTCAAAAAGGAAGGGGGCGCGCCCGACGAGCTACTGTTGAGCGACAAGCCGCTGCTGGCCACCGGGGTGTTGTGGGTGCTGGCGGTGGTGATAGTACTTTATTCCTTCTAACCCTGGCGTGGCTTGGTCAGGCCCACTCCGGCAGACCTCCGGGGTGCTGCGCAAAGACCGGCCACAGCATGGAGTGACCTGGATTCAAAACACCCCTGCCGGTTGGGCAGGGGTGTTTTGTTTGACCGGAGCTGGCAACCCGATCAGTCGGCGTCGGCGTTGCCATTCATCGGCATGTCTGCGCTGTCGTCCAGGTCCTGGCCGACCAGGAACTGGCGCCAGGGGTCGTCGCACCCTTCTTCGGTGACGCCGTAGTAGACGGCGATGCTGCCGTCGGGCAGCCGCTGGGCGAAGTCGTAACGCTGCTTGCCAGCCCGCTTCTCGGCCTTGATCAGCCCCACGTCGCCCGCCCACTGGATGGCATCGGGCTTGAACGCAGTCTGCTCATGCTGGCTGATGGCATAGCGCCACAGCCGGCGTGCGGACTTGAGGGTCACATTCTGCACGCTGCTGCCATTGCGCAAGTCGCGAATGGTGTAGTAACGCACGCCGCCCCGCTCACGCACGTCGACGATCTGCACACCCACTTTCGGCGCCCGCAGACCCGACTCCTGCTCCTGCGGCGCAGGGAACGACTCTTCGGCCGGGCTTTCTTCCTGCTCCTGGACTGGCAGTTCAGGGACAGGTGCGGGTTCGGCGCTGGCCGGCTTGCCGTTGCCGCCGCCACGGCGCGAGCGGCCGCGGCCCTTGCTGGCCTCGACTGGCGCTGCACTGGCTACCTTGGCAGGTTCGACCAGCTCGCCGCGCTCCACCAGCGCCCTGCGCACCAGACGCACGATCTCGTCGCGCACGGCTTGAACGGTATCGCTCTCCAGGCGCAGATAGATGCGGCTGTCGTCCAGGCAATACGGTTTATTGCGCCCCTCAGGCACCTGGATACGCACGATCTGGCGATCCTGGGTCTCCAGCGTGTCGATCTCCACCTCTAACGGCGGCACGACCTCGCCTTCGATCTCGGCCCGCAGCTCGTTGATGGCCTGGTCGACGTCGTCCACGCCCAGCGGCGGTCCCGGATTCACGCCTGCGCCCAGGTAGATGGTGCCGCCGTGGGTGTTGGCGAAGGCCACCACGTCGCTGAGGATGGTGAACAGCCGGCCGCCCTGACGCGACATGCGCTCATGAAAGGCCTGGACGATGTTGGGACCCTGCGCCCTGGCCGCGGCCACGTGATCGAAGGGATCGTCCTTGCGGCGATAGGGGCGCGTCAGCGCGTAGTCGTTGGCCTCGAAGACCGCCTTAATGGCCCGGAAGGACGGCGTGCTGGACAGCTTGATCTCAGTCACCCGATCGCCGATGCCCAGCCGGTTCTTGTCGTTCAGATCGCGAGTCAGGCGATGGGCATCGGAGCCCTGCACGGAGCGCATGCGGCGCGGGTATTCGGGCTTGGAGCCATCGAAGAAGCGGGCCGTGGCGCGCGTGCTGCGGCTCTCCAGATCGGTGACCTCCAGCGCGTGCAGATTGGCGTCCTGGGTGTAGGCAATCTTGGTCTGTCCACCAAACGGGAAATCACGCATGGCCACGCCATGCGTTGAGTTGGCATGAGCCGCAATGACAATGCCGCCCGCTTGGCGGATGACTTTGTAGACGGTCAGCACATCAGTGGTCGCGCCAACCTCGGTGGACCCCTGCTCCAGCCGGTCGGGCGGCAC
>JBFYTD010000537.1:0-2763 GCA_041300885.1 Anaerolineae bacterium
GCGCACCCGGCCGCGCAGCAGCGCGAAGAGAATGCCCGCGATCACCATCGAACCGTAGATGGCCACATCGCGCTCGCACAGCGCCACCTTCCAGCCCAGGGTCTCGTCGCCGATGAAGCGGCGCCGCTCCAGCAGGCCGCTGCCCGTCAACACGTTGGCGCTCTCCAGCTCCTCCAGCGTATAGACCCGCTGCTCGCCGAAGAGAAAGTAGGAGCGGTCGGGCAACTGATGACAGGCCGGCGAGTAGACCAGGTAGATCAGCCGCGCGGGGCCGGGGAGGCCCACCTGCATCAACGTCGGGGCCGCAAAGGGCACGCCCACATAAAGCGCCAGCGCCAGGCTGAAGAATGCCACCCAGTGGCAGGCCATGCCCAGCACCATGCGATCGCCGATGGCCGCGGCGCGATCGGAGCCGGACGGCGAGGGCGGCGCAGGTCGTGAAGCGCCGGGCTGCGGCTGGACAGGGCGATTGGGTGTCGTCATAGAGCGAAATCCTGGGCGGCTGCCAGCGCGCTGCGCAACTGCCGGATGGAGATGGGCGGCTGCAAGGTGGCCCCGCCGGCGATTTCGACCACAGGAACCAGCAGCAGATAGCGTGCGGCCAGGACAGGATCGGCGGTGACGTCTACAGGGCGAATGACCAGATCCTGCTCCGCAGCCAGCAGTTCCAAATCCTCCAACGCGCGGCGGCACAGCGTGCAGGATGGCGTGGTATAGACGGTGACTTGACGCGCCACGGCCTATCGGATCTCCGCCAGGAGTTCTTCCAACGCAGAGGCCCTCAACAGGCCGGCCCAGCGCTCGACGATGCGCCCCTCGCGGTCGATGAACACAGTGGTGGGCAGGCCGCGCACGTTGTAGAGCTGCTGCACGTCGCCGCGCGCGTCCAGCGCCACCGGAAAGGCCATGTTGAAGTCTTCTATGAAGCCGGCCGCCTGGCTGGCGCTCTCTTGGGCGTTGACGCCGACGATCACCAGCCCATCGTCCTGGTAGCGCTCATAGGCCGCCACGAACTCCGGCATCTCCTCGCGACAAGGCGCGCACCAGGTGGCCCAGAAGTTGAGCACCACGGGCTGGCCCTGCCAATCGCTGAGTTTGGTCTTCGTGCCGTCCGCAAACTGAAGGATGAAGTCAGGGGCGAGTTGGCCAACCTCCAGCCCGCGCTGGGCGTTGTTGACACCGCGTGTCGTCACCTCAGCCAGATTGGGCAGGCCGGCGGCGACGACATCATCGCTGGCTGCGCTGCCGCCGCAGCCGGCGGCCAGCAGCGCGGCGGCCAGCAGGATCAGCAAAGCCAGCAGCGGCTGGCGTTTCCTCAGAGGGTTGATCATCCTAAGGCTCCATGCCCAGCACGCCCAGCAGCCAGGTCTCTAGCTCGACCTGCGGCACCAGCGTGGCCGTGAGCTGCAGGCCGCCGGTGTAGATGACCACGCCAACGACAGCCAGCAACAGGCCGCTGACCAGGCTGATGGTGGGCAGGTGGCGATAGATCTTGGGCAACACCCGCCCCAGCTCGTTGAAGAGCAGGCCAGCCAGCAGGAAGGGCACGGCCAGGCCCAGCGAGTAGAAGAAAAGCAGCAGGGCGCCGCGGCCGATGCTCTGCTCGGTGGCGGCCATGGCCAGAATACTGGCCAGAATCGGCCCCACACAAGGCGTCCAGCCGGCCGCAAAGACGATGCCAGTCAGGAAGGAGGTGATGTAGCCGCGCCTGCGATTCTGGCCCAGGTCGAAGCGCTTCTCCATGTAAAAAAGGTTGGTGCGGCTGGCCCAACCCACCAGCAGACCGATCAACGCGCTCTCGGCCAGCGCCATGATCGTAGGGGTGAAGCCCCCCAGATCCGGCACGCCGAACAGCGCCGCGCTGCCGATCCAGATGGTGACGAAGTTCAGCACCGCGGCCGCTGCGCCCAGCGCGACGTGGCCCGCGAGCGGCCAGCCAAAGCCGGCCAGCGCAATCAGACCGAACATCAGCGCCTGCAGCATGCGGTTGATGGGCGTCTCGCGTACGTTGACCAGGTAGGCGATCAACGCGATGAAGACTGCCAGAATCAGCCAGCCCTGTTTGCGCCATTCGATGTGGGCGATGCGCAGGCCGAAAACTACCAGCATGACACCGCCCACGCGGATGATCACCGGAACGGCCCGATTGAGGGTCTGCCCCAGCGCGCCGCCCAGCGCGCCCAGCGCGACGAAGACCAGCGTGAAGCCGGCCACCAGCGCCACCGCGTGAGAGAAGGTGAACCAGCGGCTGACCTTGCCCTGCGCGTCGGCTCCCGCCACGGTGGCGCCGGTCAGGTAGCCCAGATAGACGGGCACCAGCGGCAGCACACAGGGGGAAAAAAACGACACCAGGCCAAACAGCGTGGCCAACAGGAGATTGATGTTGTATGAGTCCAAGGGAACACCTGTCAACTGCGACCTTCGACGTTTCGAGAAACGTCAAAGGTCCTATGATGACTCGTTCGCCAGATGTTCGACGTTTCAGAAAACGTCGAACATCTCACTACAGCTCTCAGACAACGCAAGCGTCGCCGATCTTACGCTTGAGTCGTGGTCCCTTCGGCCACAACCTCACGCAGGACGGACAACTCCTCCTCCAGCTTATGCTGGCGGCGGGAGATGCTCCACACAAAGAGGAAAGTGGCGAGCCAAAAAATGATCATTCCAGCAGCGAGATAAATCATCAGAAATGCTCCTTTGACGAAAGCTACAGCTCTGCCAGGGCCTGCATCTTCAGGTCCTCCACCTGCTCGCGCATGTCCT
>JBFYTD010000538.1:0-2762 GCA_041300885.1 Anaerolineae bacterium
ATACCCATGGCACGAAGGGCTGCGTGGTTCGAAAGACACAAGCTTTGAATTGCCCACCGTCGGTGAGATTCGGCCACGAGTGGATGTTCTATGTGTGGACGTGCACTCGGATCAATTGGAATTGCGCAGCGGTGGTGGGTCTGGTATCGGGTTCGCTGCGCTGCTCACATAGGTTATTGGGGGCAGACAACCCTCAGGCTTTTCCCAGATCGAGTAACCCGATCAAAGCTGAATACATGTTCGTCCGGGCTTTCTTGGCAGCGGCTATGTCGACTACACTGGCTGCGGCGGCGGCGCCGGCGGCGGCTTCCCCATCTACAACTACGGTAACACGCAGGTGCGCGACCTGTACGATGTGGCCGAAGACTACGTCGGTTTCGCTGTGGTGCAGGACTTCCGTATGAGCAACTGGACGGCGGCCTGCAACTACCGCTACGAGCAGCACTTCGAGTTCTACACCGACGGCCGCTTCCGTGTCAAGACCGGCGCCTACGGCCGCGGCTGCGGCGGCGGCCAGCTCGGGGAGGCCACCTACCGGCCGGTGGTGCGCATGGACCTGGCTGTGTTCGACGATGCGGGCAACACCTTCTCGACCTGGGATGGCAGCCAGTGGGTGATCCAGAACACGGAGGGTTGGTGGCTGCAGAGCGCTCCCTACACCACCGAGGGCTATCGCTACCGCATCATGCACGAGAATTCCGGTCTTGCCTACTATATGGAACCTGGCCAGGGCCAGTTCGGCGACTTCGGCACGGGCGACAACGCCTACACCTATCTGACCCTACACCGCGCCAGCGAGGGCGATGCGGACACCGGCGCGCTCGGCACTTGCTGCAACACCAACCACCAGCAAGGGCCGCACACCTTCGTCAACGGCGAAAACGTGCGCAACAAGAACCTGGTGCTATGGTACGTGCCCGCGAGCACAACCATCACCACCTGGATGGTAAACAACGGCTACGGCGCGCGCCAGTATTGCTGGACCGATGGTACTTCATCCAACCCCACGACGTGGCCCTGTTTCTCCGGCCCCATGTTCACACCCAACATAGCCGAGGTCTGCTCGCCGCTGGACTTCGACTGCACGCTCACCATCGACAGCAGCGACATCGCTGTGGTCGCCAGCCATTGGGGCTGCGTCGAGGGCGAACCTAGCGCCTGCTACCAGGCTGAGCTTGACCTGAACAGCGACGGCGCGATCGATATCATCGATGTGTTGCGCAGCGCCAGCCACTGGGGGTGCAATCTGGGCGACGCGTGTTACCAGCCCTAGAGACGCCATCCCGTAGATCAACTAAACGCAGTAAGCGCTCCCGGTGGATGTCCAAACCGCCGGGAGCGTTTGCGTTCAGTCGATGCGCGGCACAGTGGGCAGGCCGGATAACGCTGGCTCCGGCACGGCCGGCAGCGTGCTCTCATCAGTGAGGGCCCGCAGAAAGGCCACCAGATCGGCCTTGTCCTGCGCGCTCAACTCGAAGCCCTTGAGCAGCGGATCGACAAAGGGGAAGCCGGCCGGCCGGCCGGCGCCGTCGGCGTAGAATTGCACCACATCCTCCAGCGTCGCCAGCGAGCCGTTGTGCATGTAAGGCGCAGTCAGCGCCACGTTGCGCAACGTCTGCACCTTGAACGCGCCGCGCACGCCCGTGGGGCTGACACCCGCCCGGCCTGGGTCCTCGCTGGGGACGCCGACCACCCGAAAGGTCTCGTGGGCCAAGGTGGGCGGCTGGTGGCACTCGGCGCAGTGCGTCTCTGGCGCAAAGAAGAGAGCCAGGCCGCGCTGCTCCTGCGCCGTCAACGCAGTGGTGTCTCCGGCCATGTAACGATCGAAGGGGCTGTTGTAAGAAAGCAAGGTGCGCTGGAAGGCCGCCAGCGCGCGCGTAACGTTATCGAACGTCACGGCCTGCTCGCCGCCGCCAAAGGCCGCGTCGAACAGTTCGACGTAGGCCGGAATGGCGCGCAATTCCACCTCGATTTCCTCTGGCGTGGCGGCCATCTCGTTGGGCAGGGTCAACGGATCGACCGCCTGCTCCTCCAGCGACTCGACGCGGCCATCCCACAGCAGATGGCGGTTGTAGCCGACGTTCCACAGCGCGGGGACGTTGCGGGCCGGCGCGCCCAGCCGCGGCGGACTGACAGGAGCGCCGTTGGAGAAGCCCAGGTCAGGGTGGTGGCAGGTGGCGCAAGCCATGGCGTTGCTGGCTGACAGCACCGGATCGAAGAACAACTGCCGGCCCAACTCGACCCTGGCCGGGGTGGTGGCGTTGTCCGGCGGAGCGGCGATGGGGGGAAACTCAGTCTTCTGGGCGGCGAGCAGGGGGTCGTCGAGCGGGGAGGGGGGAGTGGGGAGCGAGGTAGCTGTTGGCGCAACCGGCGGCGGAGCGGGGAGCGAGGTAGTTGTTGACGCAGCCGGCGGCGGAGCGGGGGTAATCGCGGCCGGAGTGCCGCAGGCGGCCACGATGGCGACCCATGTCAGGACTGTCAGGTGAGCGGCCAGCGTGCGGAGCCAGGTGGCCGCAGTGTAGCCACTTGTCGCACGTATCCGCCCTACCGACGGCTCTACGGGTTGTCGTCCGCGTTTATCGTTCATAGTTCAAGCCCCTGCCTGGGCCAGCCGCGCCTGGTCTTCGGCCATGGTGACGCTGGTGTAGCGGCGCAGGCGGGGATAGCGCCAGGCGATGTAGCCGGTCATCGCCACTGTGGCCAGGCCGCCGCTGACGATGGCAAAGGGCACGCCGAAGGCCGCAGCCACCGCGCCGGCTTCC
>JBFYTD010000539.1:0-2762 GCA_041300885.1 Anaerolineae bacterium
ATCGACAACGACGTCGAGGGCACCGAATATACCTTCGGCTTCGACACAGCCGTCAGCGTGGCCACGGAGGCCATCGACCGGCTGCGCACCACAGCGGAGAGCCACCACCGCGCCATGATCGTCGAGGTGATGGGCCGGCAGGCCGGCTGGATTGCACTGCACAGCGGCGTGGCGGGCGGGGCCGATGTGGTGCTGATACCCGAACACCCCTTCAATCTGGAGACTATCTACCGCCGATTGCAGCGAAATTTCGCGGCAGTGCAGCGTTCAGCCATCATCGTGGTCGCTGAAGGCGCCTACGCGCAGGGCGGCAGCCCAATCTTTCGTCGCCGGCCAGGCAGCCAGGACAAGCAGCGGCTGGGCGGCATTGGTGAGCACCTGGCGCAACTGCTGCAAGAACGCCAGGAGCAGGATCCGGCTTCCGCCGAGCTCGACTGGGATATCCGCGTCACGGTGCTGGGCCACGTGCAGCGCGGCGGCACGCCCAGCAGCACTGACCGGGTGTTGGCTACCCGCTTCGGAGCGGCCGCGGTACGGCTGATCGCCCGCGGCAAGCTCGGCCGCATGGTGGCGCTGCGCGGTTCAGTGCTGACCGATCTGCCCCTCGCCCGCGTGGCGCGCGTCCCTCGCACGGTCCCGCTGAACTGCGATTTGGTGCTGACGGCCCAGGAGCTTGGCATTTGTCTCGGCTAGACCGATTCCGTAGGTCCAACCGCCGGCCAGACAAGGACATGTACGTTGGCAGCGTGATCTTACGGAAACAAAAGAGCGGCTGGCCCTAGGGCCAGCCGCTCTTTTGTTTCGAATGCGTCACGTTGCGACAGTGATCTACTCGTCCTTGCGCCGCTCGGTGATGATCTCGACCGCAGCAGTACCCTCGGCGCCCTCTTCTTCTTCGCCCGCGTGAGCAGCGGCGCGCGACAGATTCATGGCTACCAGAGGCTCATCGCTATAGTCGGCGGCCAAGGCTACGCCCGCTGGCAACTGCAGATCGCGCGCGTAGATACGGTCAGTGACCTCAGCCAGACCAGACACGTCGACCTCGATGAACTGGGGCAGATCGTCGGGCAGGCAGGTGATCTCCACGCTATCGACGTTCTGCAACAGCACTGCGCCAAGTTCGATGGCCGGGGCCGTGCCGATCACGTGCAGCGGCACGGCCATAGTAATCTTCTGGCCCAACGCCACACGCACGAAGTCCACGTGCAGCAGGTTACGGCGCACCGGATGACGCTGCACCTCACGGATCAGCACGCGTGTATTGGGAAAATCAGGTCCCACCAGGTTGAGCAAATGCGACGCCGCGCCCTTGATCAGCATGCGATCCAGGTCACGTTCCACCAGTTGCAGTTGCTCGGTGGGCTCAGGCCCGCCATAGATGACGGCAGGAACATAGCCCTCCGAGCGCAGGCGGCGGGGCTTGGGGCCAGAGCTGGCTCGCTTCTCAACTTGCAGCGTAAAATCCTCCATGTGATAACCTCTCTTTTTCCTTCTCTCGCCCGGCCACCGTGCAGCAAGGGGCATTGGGTCGTTAGAGTTGTGTTTGGGTTGCGCCGGTGTCCAGCGCGGCTGGCCCGCTCCCATCTGAACACCAGGGTGCGGGCCAGTCACGCTATTCTAGCCCAAGTCGCATGATTCGTCAAAACGCTGCGGGCTGTGGTAGGATTCTGCCCCGATGAGCAAGTGGCTGGCCCTTTTACTGCTGGGAATTGCGCTGTTGGCCGGAGCGACCGGACTGGCATGGGCGCAGCGTGCAGCCGCGTCCTGGCCTGCCGGCCAGCCGCCGGCCATGCTGGCACGTCCGGCGCAGCCGTTGGGGGTCAACGTGGCCCTGGAGCGCTATGACGCCCAGCAGCGGGCTGAGACGCTGGATGCCATCGCAGCGGCCGGCTTCGGCTGGATTCGCCAGCGCTTCCCGTGGCACCTGATCGAGCCATCTCCCGGAGTCTACAACTGGGCGCCGTGGGACGAGATTGTGGCGGACGCGGCTGTACGCCGGCTGGACCTGGTAGCCGTGCTCGATGGCTCACCTGCCTGGGCCAGGCCGCCTGAGGACGCGACGAACCCACTGGCGCCGCCGGCCAGCCGCGCCGACTTCGGCCGCTTCGCCGCAGCCTTCGCCCAACGCTATGGCGCCAGCCTGCGCGTCTACCAGATCTGGGACGAGCCCAACATCGCGCCGCACTGGGGTGATCGTTATGTCGACGTAACCGGCTACGCTGGCTTGTTGCGCGAAGGGGCCGTGCAGTTGCGCAGCGCCGACCCCGACGCGCTGGTTATGCTGGCTGCGCTCGCGCCCACCGTCGAGCCGGGCGGGCTGAACCAGAGCGACCTGGCCTATCTGGATGCCCTTTACGAGGCCGGGGCCGCGCCCTGGTTTGACGCTGTCGCGATCCAGCCCTATGGCTTCGACCGGCCGCCCGACGATGCGCCGGCGGATGATGCGCTCAACTTCCGACGGGCCGAGCTGCTGCG
Source organism: Anaerolineae bacterium (assembly GCA_041300885.1). GTDB lineage: Bacteria > Chloroflexota > Anaerolineae > JAAEKA01 > JAAEKA01 > JAAEKA01. The sequence continues at coordinate 2,476 of JBFYTD010000539.1, forward strand.
GCAAGTTATGTTGCGGCGCGGCGACGGCGAGACGCCCATCTGGCTCACAGCGTTCGGTTGGCACAGCGGAGCGGGCGGCGCTGATAGCCCCTGGCAGAGCGTTGCACCTGACACACAGGCTGCCCGGGCCGTGGACGCCTTGGAGTGGGCGCGCCGTCACTGGGACTGGGCGGCTGGACTGGCCTGGGCGGCGTGGCAGCCGCCGCAGCCGGCTGGTGATGCGCGCTGGGGCTTCGCGTTGGTTGCGCCCGATGGCCAGGCCAGTTCGACGCTGGATACGCTCAGCA
>JBFYTD010000076.1:0-7925 GCA_041300885.1 Anaerolineae bacterium
CTGCCAGGTGATCGCCCTGGCCATGGACGGCAAGAAGATCCCGGAAAGCAGCGCTAAACGTATGGAGGTGATCCAGGGCATCATGGCCGAGACGCGCAAGGCCGGCGTGCCTGACAGCCACGTCTACATCGACCCGCTAGCCATGACCCTCTCAACCAACGTGCAGAGCGCTACGATCGCCTTCGACACCATGCGCGCCGTGCGCCAGGAGTTTCCTGAAGCGCATTTGACCATCGGCCTGAGCAACATCTCCTTTGGCCTGCCAGCGCGCTCCTTCGTCAACCGCTATTTCCTGGCCCTGGCTATCCAGGCGGGGCTGGACAGCGCAATCCTCGACCCGCTGGACCGCGAGATTCGGGCCGCGATCCTCACCACCCAGCTCCTGCTGGGCCGCGACCCGCACTGCCTGACCTTCATCCGCGCCTCGCGCAAAGGCGCCTTCGAGAAGGACTGACAGTGCTGGCCCGACTGAAAAGCTGCTCTCAACGCGGAAAGACGGTCGACCGGTAGACCAGCACTGTCAGTCCTGACTACTGCCACGTTTCACGTTTCATTCACAAGGAGACACACCATGTCACAACAATTGATCGACGCCATCGTCGAGATGCGCGAGGAAGACGCGCAGGCGATCACCCAGCAGATGCTGGACGCGGGCACGGACCCGCTGGAGGTACTGGAGGCCTGCCGCCAGGCCATGGAGGTCATCGGCCAGCGTTTCGAGAGCGGCGACTGCTTCATCCCAGAGCTGATCCTGGCGGGCGAAATGCTCAACCAGGTCACCGAGGTGGTCAAGCCCCGCTTGCAGGAGCAGCAGGCCGGCCAGCAAAAGCTGGGCACGGTCATCATCGGCACGGTCGAGGGCGATATCCACGACATCGCCAAGGACATCGTGGCCTTCATGCTGGACATCAACGGCTTTGCGGTCGCCGACCTGGGCGTGGATGTGCCGCCGGCCAGGTTCGTGGAGGTTGCAAAGGAAAGCGGCGCCAAGGTCGTGGCCCTCAGCGGCTTCCTGACTCTGGCCTACGATCCGATGAAGGCCACCGTGGCAGCGCTGAAGGCGGCCGGCCTGCACGATGTCAAGGTGATGATCGGCGGCGGGCAGATCGATGCCCAGATCAAAGACTACACGGGCGCCGACGCCTATGGTCGGGATGCCATGGCGGCTGTCAACCTGGCCAAGCAGTGGTACGCGTAGCGCTGTGTTGATCCGCCTGCGCTTTGGCCGGTCTCCTGACCGAGCCATCTGACGAGTCATCTATCGACAGTCGTCAGGCGCCGCGGCGGGCACGGTCAGGAGACCGGCCCGAGCAAGCTTGACTTGGCGGGCACGGTCAGGCCCACTCCGGCAGACCTCCGGGGTGCTGCGCAAAGAGCGGCCTGAGCAGGCTGGTTATTTTTCGATCCGTGCAATCCGTGTGATCCGTGAGCGATTTTCAGGTTAGGAGTGATAACTATGGAACCCAACTGGGCGAAGCTATCGCCAGCCGAGAAGCAGGAGTCACGTTTTGCGGCCTGGATCGAGGCCGAGGGCGTGCCGTTTGCCACCCCTGAGGCCCAACAGGCCTACCAGGAACGCGTGCAGATGATCAAGGACGTGGTGCAGCTCAAGAAGCCGGCGCGCATCCCAGTCTGCCCCAACACCGGCTTCTACCCCTTTGCCTACGCCGGCGTCACGGCCGAAGAGGCGATGTACGACTACGACAAGCTGGGCTATGCCCTCATGAAGTACCACGCCGACTTCCAGCCCGACTCGCTGGCCTCGGCGCCGATCTACGGCCCCGGCAAGGTCTTCGAGCTGCTGGACTACAAGCTCTACCGCTGGCCGGGCCACGGCGTGCCTTCCACCTCGCCCTACCAGTGTGTCGAGGCCGAGTACATGCGCGGCGACGAGTACGACATGTTCATCCAGGACCCGTCGAACTTCTTCATGCGCGCCTACCTGCCGCGCGTCTTCGGTGCTCTGGGCCCGTGGACGATGCTGTCCCCCTTCACCGACATTCTAGAGCTGCCCTTCCTGGGCGGTTTCATGGTGCCGGTCGGCATCCCGCCGGTGCAGGAAAGCTTCCAGAAGCTGCTGGCAGCCGGCCAGGCCGCCATGGAGTGGATCCAGGCCGCGCTGGCTGTGGATGGCGCCACGATCAGCACGCTGGGCATCCCGCCGCTGATCGGCGGCTTCACCAAGGCCCCCTTCGACACCCTGGGCGACACGCTGCGCGGCACGAGGGCCATCATGCTGGACATGTACCGCCAGCCGGCCAAGCTGCTGGCGGCCATGGAGCGCCTGGTGCCCATCGCCATCGAGATGGGTGTGCGCTCGGCCACTACCAACAAGAACCCGGTGTGCTTCATCCCGCTGCACAAGGGCGCGGACGGCTTCATGTCCAACAAGGACTTCAAGACCTTTTACTGGCCGACGCTCAAGACGGTGATCCTGGGCCTGATCGAGCAAGGCGTGGTGCCCTACATGTTCGTCGAGGGCGGCTACAACCAGCGGCTGGACATCATCACCGACCCCGACATCCCGGCCGGCTCGACCATCTGGATCTTCGACCAGAGCGACATGAACGAGGTCAAGAAGCGCTTTACCGGCTGGGCCTGCTTCGGCGGCAACGTGCCGGCGTCGCTGCTCAAGGCGGGCACGCCTGAGCAGGTCAGCGATCACGTCAAGGCGTTGATCGATGCTGTGGGCGGCGATGGCGGCTACATCCTCTCCACCGGCGCGGTGTTGGACGACGCCGAAGCAGGCAACCTGCACGCAATGATCGACACGTGCAAGGAGTATGGACGGTATTAGTGGAGAGCGGCGAGCGGTAAGCGGCGAGCGGTGAGCGGTGAGCGGTGATGAAACTCGAAACGCTCTCCGCTCTCCGCTTGCCGGTATCCCTTCCCCACCCTGCCAAGTCCATGAGCCAAAAATCCCTCACCAAACCCACCGTCCAGATTCTCCCCTACGCCTGGGTGATCCTGGCCGTGGTCTACCTGGCCAGTGTGGCCGCGCCGTTGAACCAGTTCAAGGTGCCGCCGATCATGCCGGTGCTGATGCAGGAGTTGGGCATCGACCTGGCGCGCGCCGGCTCACTGATGTCGGTGATCGCGCTGGTGGGCCTGATCCTGGCCCTGCCGGCGGGCATTCTCCTGCAACGGATTGGACCCAGGGCCAGCGGCCTGCTGGCCCTGGGCTTCATGGCTGCCGGCGCGGCGCTGGGCGCGCTGGCCGGCAGCTACAACAACCTCCTGGCCAGCCGTGTCGTCGAGGGCGTCGGCATCGGGTTGATCGGCGTCATCGCGCCGGCCACTATCGCCATGTGGTTCCCGCTGGCACGCCAAGGCGTGCCCATGGGCATCTGGGCCACCTGGGTGCCGGTGGGCAGCGTGCTGATGTACAACCTGGCGCCGGCGCTGGCCGCGGCGCGCGGCTGGCAGGCGGTGTGGTGGCTGGGCGCGGGTTTTGCCCTGGTCACTATGTTGCTCTACGCGTTGCTGATGCGCCGCCCGCCCGCGACTGAGCCGGCGGCAGGGCAAGGCCGGCCGGGCCTTGACCTGCGCGCGGCGCTGGCCAACCGTGACATCTGGCTGCTGGCGTTGGCCTTCGCCTGCTTCAACTTGGCGCTGATCGGCCTGGCCACCTTCTACCCCACCTTCCTGGTCGAGGTACGCGGCTATCCGCTGAGCCAGGCGGCCTTCGTCGCCAGCATCGCCACCCTCGTCGTGCTGGTGTCGGCGCCACTGGCCGGCGTCATCTCAGACCGCATCGGCTCTCGGCGGCTTGTGGTGGCGCTGCCCTTCCTGGTGTTGGCGGTACTGTTCATCTTCCCCTTCCGCGTCAGCGGCTGGCAGATCACGGCTGTGATGGTGGTGCAGGGCCTGGCAGCCGGCGCGATCGCCACTGCGACCTTCGCTGCCGCGCCCGAGGTCATGCGCAAGCCGCAATGGGCTGGCCTGGGGCTGGCCGTGATCCTGGTCGGGCAGAACCTGGGCCAGTTGATCGGGCCGGTGCTGCTGGGCGAGTTGATTGGCCGGGTGGGTTGGGTCGCGGCCGGTTATGCGCTGATCCCCATCTGCCTTTTGGGCTTCGCCAGCGCCTGGCTGGTGCGGGTGCGCTAGCATAGGACACAGAGTCCACAGAGGAGACACAGAGTTCACAGAGGCAGAAAGGCTCTCAGCCGAGCAACCAGGTGGGTGTGTCCTGCAATGACTCTGTGATCTCTGTGTCTTCTCCGCGATCTCTGTGTCCCCTTTCAATCGATCGTAAGCACAAAGGAGTGATAGATCATGGATGAACCTCAAGCCCCTCCCTTCGTCCCCTCCGCAGAGTACCTGGCGCGGGTCAAGCGTTTTGACGACGCGGTGGCGCTGCGCAAGCCGGACCGCGTCCCCGTCGCCAGCCTGGCCGCCTTCTTCGTCACCCGCTATGCCGGCCTGACCAACGCCGAGGCTATGCGCGACTACGACAAGATGGCTGAAGCCTGGAAGTACACCACCCAGAAACTGAACTGGGACATGGCGCCGCCGCCCTTCACCATCTTCGCCGCGCCTGTATTCCAGAAGCTGGGCCTGCGCACCTTCAAGTGGCCCGGCCAGCACTTCGGCGACAACCTGCCCTACCAGTTTGTCGAGGAAGAGTACATGCTGGCCGACGAATACGACGCGTTCCTGGCCAACCCCGCGGACTTCGTGGTGCGCACCATGATGCCGCGCATGGCCACCACGTTGCAGCCGTTGGGAATGCTGCCGCCGCTGCACTGGCTCTCCAGCGGCTACACGCTGTTCATGCTGGGCTCGGCCGTGGCCGGCGCGCCGCCCTTCGCCGCCATGCTGCGCCAGATCATCGAGGTCGGTGAGGAGATGGCCCAGTGGAACGCGATGCAGGCGCGGTTGGGCATGGAGCTGGCTGAGATGGGCTACCCCATGATCACCGCCGCCTTTGCCGAGGCGCCCTTCGACTGGATGTCAGACATGTTCCGCGGGCTGCGAGGCGCAATGCTGGACATGTACCGCCAGCCGGACAAGCTCAAGGCGGCCATGGAGATCTTCACCGACTTCGCCATCCAGTCAGCGCTGATGATCGCGCAGATGTCGGGCAACCCGCGTATCTTCATCCCGCTGCACCGCGGGGCTGGCGGCTTCATGTCCGACGCCCAGTTCGCCGAGTTCTACTGGCCGGGGTTGAAGAAGCTGATCCTGGCGTTGGTGGACGCGGGCCTGACCCCCATGCCCTTCCTGGAGGGCGACTACACCCCGCGGCTGCGCTTCCTGGCCGAGCTGCCGCCCGGCAAGGTGCTGGGCCACTTCGACATCGTGGACCTCGACCGGGCCAAGGCTGAAATCGGCGACATCATGTGTTTCTGGGGCAACGTGCCGGCCTCGATGCTGGTCACCGGCACACCTGGGCAGGTCAAGGACTACGTCAAGCGGCTGATCGACACCTTCGGCGATACTGGAGGTCTGATCGTCGACGGCGCGGTGGACGGCGTGCCGCCGGACTCGCGGCCGGAAAACGTAGAGGCAATGACGCAGGCGGTGTTCGAGTACGGCGTGTATTAAAGGGCCCGCAGCAGTTTGGTCATCGGGGCCTCGCCCGCAAGAAATCCGATTTCTTCCGAGAAATCGGATTTCTGGTTGCAAAAGCAATCAATGCAGCGTCACCAGCACATCCCCCTGGTTGACTGAGTTGCCCGGCTTGGCCTTGATGGTGGCGATGACGCCGGGGCGCGGGGCCCGCAGCTCGTTCTCCATCTTCATCGCCTCCAGGATCACCAGGGTCTGGCCGGCCGCGACCTCGTCGCCCTCTGCGATCAGAACCTTGACCACCAGGCCGGGGATCGGCGCCTTGATGGCCGAGTCGCCCGCGCCGCCGGCCATGGCGCCGCTGACCTGGCTGGCGCGGTAGGCCCGCTCGTCCAACACCCGCACCTCATAGCCCTCGTAGCCCTGCCGGGAGACCATCACCCGATAGCCGTTGCGCTCGGTCTCCTGGACGTGGACCTCGTAGGACTTGTGGTCCAGCAGCAGCGAATAGAGGTCCAGCGAGCCGATAGCCTGCAGGTCGGCGTTGAAGGTCTGGCCGCCCACGTGCGTCAGCCCGGCCTCGTCAACCTCCAGCTCATAGGTACGCCCCGCGCCAAACGGCGCGCCGGTCGGTGTAATGGTGGCAATGTACTTCATCGATAGCTCCTGTCGTTGCTGCGCCTCCCCCACTCCCTCAGGGAGAGGGGGCAGGGGGTGAGGGTGAACCTATCGTTTCCAACCAGCGCCGCGCTTCCAGGCCGAGCCAGCCTGGCCGGCAGCCGCCGGCAGCACGGTCGCCCGCTGGCCCTTGCCGTGCGCCACCAGCGCAGCCGCAATAGCCGCGCTCAGCTCCATCTCCGGCCGCTCAATGAAGGTGACGCTGAAGCGGTCCTGCAGGAAGTTGGTGTCGAAGGTGCCCCACATGAACTGGGTGCTGTTCATGATCTGCTGGTGGAAGGGGATCGAGGTCTTGATGCCGCCGATGCGGTATTCGTTCAGCGCGCGGCGCATGCGCAGCAACGCCTCGGCCCGGTTCTCGCCCCAGACGATCAGCTTGGCGATCATCGGATCGTAGTACAGGCTGACCTCGAAGCCCTCGTAGATGCCGCTCTCCACCCGCACGCCGGGGCCGGTCGGCTCTTGCAGGGTCGTGATCACCCCGCCTGAGGGCATGAAGTTGTTGATCGGGTCCTCGGCCGTGATGCGGCACTCGATGGCCCAGCCCTTGGGCGTGATGTCCTCCTGCTTCCAGCGCAGCCGCCGGCCGTCGGCGATGGACATCATCTCTTTGACGATGTCCACGCCCGTCACCAACTCGGTCACCGGGTGCTCGACCTGCAGGCGGGTGTTCATCTCCAGGAAGTAGAAGTTGCCGCTCTGGTCCAGCAGGAACTCCATGGTGCCGGCGCTGTAATAGCCGACCGCTTTGGCAGCTCGGACCGCCACCTCGCCCATTTTGGCCCGCAGGTCGGCGTTGACGGCCACCGACGGCGCCTCCTCGATCAGCTTCTGGTGGCGGCGCTGGATCGAGCACTCGCGCTCGCCCAGGTGGATCACGTTGCCGTGCATGTCGCCCAGCAGTTGGATCTCGATGTGGCGCGGCCGCTCGATCAGCTTCTCCAGGTAGACGGTGTCGTCGCCGAAGGCGCTCTTGGCCTCGCGGCGCGCCGCGCCCAGGGACGGCTCCAGCTCTTCGGCCGCGCGCACCACGCGCATGCCCTTGCCGCCGCCGCCGGCCGAGGCCTTGATCAACAGTGGGAAGCCGATGGCCGCGGCCTCGGTCTGGATCTCCTCGTCGCGCAGGCCGGCCGCCGTGCCCGGCACCACCGGCACACCGGCGGCCATCACCGTGTTGCGCGCGCTGATCTTGTCGCCCATCAGGCGCATGGACTCGGGCGACGGGCCGATAAAGGTCAGGCCCGCGTCGATCACGGCCTGGGCGAAGTCGTCGTTCTCAGCCAGAAAGCCATAGCCGGGGTGGATCGCGTCTGCGCCAGCCTTCTTGGCCGCGTCGATGATCTTGTCGATGCGCAGGTAACTCTCGGCCGACGGAGCCGGGCCGATGTGGTAGGCCTCAGCCGCGTAGCGCACGTGCAAGGCGTTGCGGTCGGCGTCGGAGTAGACCGCAACCCCCGCCACCCCGCGCTCCTCGCAGGCCCGCAAAATCCGCACAGCAATCTCACCGCGGTTGGCAACCAGGACTTTTTTGAACATTGGGGCACCTTTTGGGAGAGGTGGTAGACTGGTAAATTGGTAAATTGGTCGGTCGACATGCCACCAGTTTACCAATCTACCAATCTACCACCTACCAATCTACCGTAATAAACACCTGATCCGGCGCAAACGACTGGCGGGGCAGGCCGTGCAGCCAGCGCAGCGCGCCGAAGGTCGGGTGGGTCGGGTCCAGCACCAGG
>JBFYTD010000540.1:0-2751 GCA_041300885.1 Anaerolineae bacterium
ATGGACGACCCCGACATGGGGGTGTGGCTGTATCGCTGGGATGCGGCCGGCAACCTGCGCAAGCAGCGCGACGCGCACAACGTCATGACTTGTCTCCATTACGACAATCTGAACCGGCTGACTGCGAAGAGCTTTCATCCGAATTTCCCCGATCCAGACCAGCCGCCTGGTTTCTGCGCCGACGTCCCGGCCAGCGACTATGACGTGACCTACAGCTATGATGGCGCCGCCAACGGCATCGGCCGGCGCACCAGCGCTACGGTCTACAACAGCGACGGCAGCGTAAGCAACAGCGTGAGCTGGGCTTACGACATCCGCGGGCGTGTGGCCAGTGAGACGCGCACCATTGCCGGGTTCGGGGCCTACACCACCGGTTACGATTATGACTCGGCCGACCGTGTGCACACCATCACCTACCCCTCGGGCGAGGAAGTGACCCAAGACTACAACGCCCGCGGCCTACCGACGACGCTGGAGGGCAGCGCCAGCTATGTCTCCGGCGCGACCTACGACGACCCCGGCCGGCTGACGCTTTTGCAGCTCAACGGCAACACACTGCAGACCAGCTATGGCTTTTATGCCTGGAACCAAGGCGCCAACAACGGCGGCCGCCTGCAACAGATCCGCTCCGGCCCGCCCGACGCGCCGGCTTCGCTGCAGAACCTGGGTTACACCTATGACGCCGTGGGCAACGTCATGACCATCGCCGACAACACGGCTGGGCCGCAAACGCAGACCTTCGAGTACGATGAGCTGCATCGCCTGCTGCGCGGTTACACGACTGACGGCAGCAGCGGGACCTACGATGAAAGGTACGCCTACAACGGCATCGGCAACCTGACCAGCAAGGCAGGGATGACGTACACGTACGATGCGCAGTCACCTGTGGGCTGCGCGACTGGCACGCAGGCCAGTAAACCCCACGCGGCGTCGGCAGCAGGCGCCAATACTTACAGCTATGACTGCAACGGCAACATGATCGGACGGACGGTAGGCGGCGCCGCCGATACGTTGGGCTACGATTACGAAAACCGCCTGGCCAGCCTCAGCGGCGCCAACACGGCCAGCTACGTCTACGACGCCGATGGCCAGTTGGTCAAGCAGGTGGTGGGGGGCCAGACGACGCTCTACATCGGCCAGCACTTCGAGGTGACTATCGCCACGCCGCCGCCGACCGCGACGGCCACGGCCACCCGCACGCCCACGGCCACGCCAACCTCGACCCCAGGCGGTCCCACGGTCACGCCAACCGCAACGGTCACCCGCACGCCGACGGCAACGCCCACCCGCACCGCGACGGCAACGCCTACCCGCACGCCAACCAGCGCAGCAACCAGCATGCCGACAGCCACGCCAACCTCCGGCGGTTCGACACAGGTGACCTTGTCGCCCGTGGCCGACACCTTCATGGCGCGCTGGTCAGCCAGCATTAACTATGGTAGCAGCACCAGCCTCTTGGTGCGTTACCACAAGACCAACCAGGAGGAGTTTTCCTCGCTGCTGCGCTTCGACTTGAGCAGCATCCCCAGCAACGCGACGGTGCAGAGCGCAGTGTTGTTGCTTACGGTGACCGAGAGCCCATCGACCTGGCTGGATGTGGATGTCTACAACCTGTTACGCGGCTGGGAGGAGATGCAGGCCACCTGGAACCAGGCCGCCAACGGCGCAGCCTGGACGACGCCCGGCGCCAACGGCGCCGGCGATCGGGAGAGCACGCCACGCGCCACGGTCCGGGTCAACGCAGCGGTGGGCGCAACGGTTAGCTTCGACGTGACCGGCCTGACGCAGGCGTGGGTCAGCAGTCCGGCTGGCAACCGCGGATTGCTGCTTCGCCCAAGCGTGACCAGCAACACGTCCACACTCCAATATCGCTTTGCCAGCGCCAACCACGCCACCGCCTCCAGCCGCCCCAGGCTTGTAGTTAGCTACGGCGGCGGCGCGGGGCCAACCGCGACACCCACGGCGACCGCCACGCGCACGCCAACGCCCGGCGGCGCCACCGCCACGCCCACGCGCACGCCAACGTCCGGCGCTCCTACGGCCACGCCCACGCGCACGCCGACCGCCACGCCCACCTCATCAGGGCCAGCCCAAGTGACGCTGGCGCCGGCGGCCGACACCTACATGGCGCGCTGGTCAGCGACCAGCAACAGCGGCGCTAACACCAGGCTGCTGGTTCGCTACCATTCGGGCAATCAGAACGAGGAGTTTTCGACTTTGCTGCGCTTCGATCTGACGAGCATACCGGCCAACGCCACGGTGGAGGGGGCTGTGTTAACGCTGACCGTGACCGAGCGGGACGCAGCCAACTGGCTCGATCTGGACGTCTTTAAGCTGCTGCGCGGTTGGGAGGAAATGCAGGCCACCTGGAACCAGGCCGCCAGCGGCGTAGCCTGGACGACGGCGGGAGCCAACGGCTCCGGCGACCGGGAGGGCGCGCGCCGCGCCACAGCCAGGGTCAACACGGCGCCGGGTGGCACAGTCAGCTTCGACCTGACAGCGCTGGCGCAGGACTGGGTAAGCAGCCCGGCTGGCAACCGGGGCTTGCTGTTGCGCCCCACCTTGCCAATCAACAGCATGACCTTAACCTATCGCTTTGCCAGCGCTAACCACTGGGACCCGACCTGGCGGCCCAAGCTAGTGGTCAGCTACACCGTCCCCGGCCAGGAGCAGGGCGCCAGCGGCCGCGTGGCCGGCCATGCCAGCCTGGTGCTGCAGCCTCAGCCCGAAGCCACGCCGCCGGCCAACCAC
>JBFYTD010000541.1:0-2750 GCA_041300885.1 Anaerolineae bacterium
GAACCATCCCGGAGGGACCGGCCCGAGCAGTGTGGAGCGGGCTCGGTCGGAGACCGGCCCGAGCAGTGTGGAGCGGGTTCGGTCGGAGACCGGCCCGAGCACAAGGAACCAATCACCCAATCAGCCAATCAGCCAATCACCCAATCACCCAATCAGCCAATCAGCCACTCACCCACTCACCCAATCACCCAGTCACCCCCCCCTGGTTCCTCTTCCTCTGGGCGCTGGATCCGCACGATCCCTACTATCCGCCGCCGGGGTTTGACCGTTGGCGCGATCCGGGCTACACTGGCCAGATCGACGGCAGCGCCGAGAGCGTGCGCCGGGTGCGTACCCCAGCCGATGTGCAGCGCTTGCTGGACCTTTACGACGGCGAGATTTCCTACGTGGACCAGCAGTTTGGCCATCTGCTCGAATTCATGCGCGCATCCGGCCAGTACGACGACACGTTGATCGTGGTGGCCGGCGACCATGGTGAGGCTTTCGGCGAGCACGGCGACTTCGTCCACGGCCACCTGGCCTACGAGGAGATCATGCACGTCCCGCTGATCGTCAAGTTCCCGGCCGGCATGGCCGTGCCGGGCGGCGCAGTCGACGCGCTGGCCCAGTTGACCGACGTCGCGCCGACGGTGCTGGATGCGCTGGGGCTGGGCCATCTGGCGGCCGACATGCAGGGCATCAGCCTGCTGCCGGCCGTGCACGCTGATGCGTCGCCGCGCAGCCTCGTCTTCAGCGAGACCCAGGCGTCCCCTGCCAACAACCGGCTGCTGACGGTGCGCGGCGAGCGCTGGAAATACCTGCGGGTCGATCCGCCAGGCGACTACTCGGGCAGCGGCTCGTTGGCTGGGCCCGCCAGCGCACAGCAGCGCCTGGCCGGCTATTGGCAGCAACTGGCCAACCCGGAGATGGTCAAGCGCCTGTTGCGCAACCCTATGTTCTACCTGCGCCGTCAGATGGCCCAGCGTCAGATGCTTTTCGACCTGGCCGCCGACCCGCTGGAGCGCAACAACATTGCCAGCGAGCAGCCGGCTGTGGTCGCCGAGCTGGACGCAGCGCTGGAAGCCTGGCTGGCCGAGTGCCGCGCCTACGCCGAGCTGAGCGACCGGCAGGGCGTGGCTGGCCTGGACGAGGCCACGCTGGCGCAGTTGCATGGGTTGGGCTATTTGTAGAGTGGCAGGTGGCAAGTGGCAAGTGTCAGGTGTCACGTATCACGTGTGAGGTCATCGAGTATTGAGTACGATGAACACCATCGAGAATGCAATTGCCGCCGAAGCGCGGCCGGCAGATGAACTGATTACTGTGGCTTGGGCTGACGCACATGCGCCGGCCGGCTATGCGGCGGCCAAGCGCGCGCTGGACGTGTTCATCGTACTCTTGGTGCTGGTGATCGGTTTGCCGATCTGGTTGCTGATCGCGCTGCTGATCAAGCTCAGCTCAGCTGGTCCGATCTTCTACCGCGGCACAGTGATCGGCCGCGGCGGCAAGCCGTTTCGATACTACAAGTTCCGCACCATGGTCACCGGCGGCGACAACACAGCGCACAAGCAATGGCTGGAGCAGTTCGTCAAGCAGGATGCAGCCTTCGCCGAGGACGCCAGCGGCAAGAAAGTCTTCAAGGTGGTCGACGATCCGCGCATCACGTCCGTGGGCCGCACCCTGCGCAAGTTGAGCCTGGACGAGGTGCCGCAGATGCTCAACGTGCTCACCGGTGACATGAGCCTGGTCGGACCGCGGCCGCCCGTGCCCTACGAGTACGAGCACTACGACGACTGGGCCAGGCAGCGTTTGAGCGTGTCGCCCGGCATCACCGGCCTCTACCAGGTAACAGCCCGCAGCCAGGTGGGCTTCAGCGGCATGGTTGCCATCGACTTGGACTACATCCGCCGTCGCTCGCTGTGGCTCGACGTGCAGATCATGCTCAAGACGCCGATTGTCATGCTGCTGGGCAAAGGCGCCGGATAATGGTCAATCGGTAGATTGGGAAATTGGTAGATTGGTCAACGCATCGTGACCAATCTACCAATCTTCCTTCCTACCAATCTACCAGTCTACCAATTCTACCACTTCCCTCATGCGCATTCTCTATCTCACCCACAACATCACCTGGAAAGGCGGCGGCGCGTTTTTCCACGCCTATCACCAGGCGCGTCATCTGGTGCGGCGCGGCCATCAGGTCACTCTGCTGAGCATTGCGCCCGAAGCGCGAACTTCGTTCCATCAGTTCGAGGCGGCCGGCGTGCGCATCGTCGAAACCCCTGACCTGCTGCGAGGGCAGGCGCGCACCGGCTGGGATCCGTGGAACGTCATGCAGCGCATCCGCTACGTCGGCGATGAGCACTACGACATCGTCCATGGCCTGGAGTCGCGCCCGGCCGTGGCCTTGCCTGCGCTGTGGCTCAAACAGACCAAGGGTACGCCCACCATCCTGGACTGGGCCGATTGGTACGGACGCGGCGGCACGGCCTCGGAGCGCGGGCGGCTGATCCGCACCTTCATGCAGCCGGTGGAGACGTTCTGCGAGGAGACCTTCTATCCGCTGGCCGATGCCGTGATAGCCATGGGCGAGCCGCTGTTGGAGCGGGCAGCCGCGCTGGGCATCCCGCGCGAGCGCATGATCAACCTGCTCAACGGCTGCGACCCGGAGGGCCTCACCCCCTTCAGCGTCGAGGAGGCCCGCAGCCGCCTGCCGTCCGTGCCGCGCGCTGCCTATGTCGTGGGCTACGTGGGTGTGATGCGCGCTACGACGGCCA
>JBFYTD010000542.1:0-2747 GCA_041300885.1 Anaerolineae bacterium
GGCGACGACCTCCTCCCGCGGCCCCTGGTCAGCGCGACCCACGCGGTCACGATCCAGGCGCCGCCCGACAAGGTCTGGCCCTGGCTAGTGCAGATCGGCCAGGAGCGCGGCGGCTTCTATAGCTACGAGGCTATCGAGAACGCCATGGGGCTGCGCATCGAGAACGCCGAGCGCATCCTGCCCGAGTGGCAGAACCTGCAGGTGGGCGATGTGGTGCCGCTGGCGCCCGACGGCGCGATGGACGTGCCGGTGGTGATCTTGGAGCCGCAGCGGACGCTGGTGCTGCACGCCGACTCGCGCCTGCCCAGCCCGGGCGGCAAAGGCGGCCCGCCCCTGCCTCCCGGCCAGTTCCTGGCCGTCAGTTGGGGCTTCTACCTGGCCGAGCAGGCTGGCGGTGCGACGCGTCTGGTCGAGCGCTTCCGTTTGGACTACACCCCCACCGTGGCCAACGAGCTGATCTACAAGCTCTTCCTGGAGCTGGGAGCGTTCGTGATGGAGCGCAAGATGCTGTTGGGTATCAAGCAACGCGCCGAACAGGCTGGATAGCATCTGATCTCATGGCCATTTTCGGGATTGACTTCAGAGACGGTCGGCGCGATACTCGAAGGGAATGGCGGTTTGGATTTTCGTTGGCGCTGGTGAAAGCACAGGTCCGGCGATGGGTCAATCCACTTCTCTGTTTGCCAGGGTCATCAGCCGCCCGCTGCATCCGCGGCTGACCTTAGGCGTTGGCTTGCTGTTGCTGCTCGCCCCCTTTGCCGCGGCTTTGATCGAAGGCAGCCTGCCAGAGCTGATCGAGAGCGGCCGCTGGCGGGTGTTGCTGGCTCCGCCGGCCGTCATCCTCTACATCCTGGCCGTGGCGCCGCGCATGGATGTTATGGACATTCGCGTTCTCCAAACGCTGCGCCGGGTCACCCAGGTCGACGACCGCATGTTTGAGGCCATCGTCGCCGAAAGTTCCTCACTGCGCCCGCGCAACGAGCTGCTGGCCGTGGCCGTGGGTGCTTTGCTGGGGCTGACTCTGGTCCTGGCGCAGCCGGGCGGCGCCTTCTCATGGCCGATGGCGTGCTGGGCTATGACGACGATTCTGATGTATGGCCTGTTGGGCTGGACGGTCTATGCCTCAGTCGCCAGCACGCGCCTGACGGCGGCTATCCTGCGCCAACCTCTGAGCATCAACCCGCTAGACACCAGCCCCTTCGAGGCCATTGGCCGCCAGAGCCTCCTGCTGGCGTTGATCTTTGTGGGCGGTATCACCTTGAGCCTCTTGCTCTCGGTCCAGGAGACTAGCGTGGTGCGAGAGCCGGCCTTTTGGCTCAGCGTTGTGCCGCTGGCGCTGGTCCCCGTGGTCATCTTCTTTCTCACCATGCGCCCCACTCACCGCGTCCTGCACGCGGCCAAGGATCGGGAGCTGAAGGCTGTGCGGGCGCGCATCCTGCAGGTGAGCGGTAACCTGGCGCAGCGCCTCGATAGCGGCCAGGATAGCCTGGGCTTGGCGCAGGTGACCAGCGCGCTGCTGGCCTATGAGCAGCGCCTGACGGACGCCAGGACTTGGCCCTATAACACGGCGATGCTGCGCACACTCTTCCTATCTGTGTTGGTGCCGGCGATTACCATCCTCCTCAAGACGCTAGTGGAGCGACTCTATTAGTATGGTCTTCACGTACCTGATCGCCGGTCTGCCCGTGCACACCGGCGACATCCTCTGTACCACGGTGGGCGATGAGAGCCTCTTGTCCGGCCTGGTGTGGCGGACGTTCGGCGCGTTCGTGCCCGGCCCCATCGACCACATGGCGCTCTATGTGGGACCGGACGGGCGCTGCGTGGAATCCGGGCCGGCCGGCGTGGTTGTCTACGATGCGTCAGACCGCACCTGGGGCGCACAGCGCATGGCCAAGGAGCGCGCCTGGCTGACCGACACACTCTATGGTGTGGCCTACCCGTTGGCCGGCCGTGGGCTGGCGCCAAAGGATGAAGCCACCGTTCGTAGCGCCGTTGCGGCCTACTGCCTGGCGCAGGCCGAGGCTGACCGGCCGTACAACTTTAACTTTCTCAACTCGCGCACGGAGAAGTCCTTCTACTGCACCCATCTGATCTACCAGGCTTATCTACACTGCGGTATCGACCTCAACAGTGAGCGCCATTTCCTGGGGTGGGATGGGCAGGATGGCCTGATTCTGCCGCAGGAAATCTGGCAGGCGTGCGAGCATCGCCGGGTTGGAGGCAGCATCGAAGACAGCGTCGAATGGACGCCCGATCTGTAGCTGTGTTATCATGCCCGCCATGGGCATCCTCTCGTCTGTTCCTCCACCCTCCGATCGCCGGCTGGCCTTGCGGGTGACGCCCGAGGCCCAGCGGGCCTTGCGCCAGGGCCATCCCTGGCTGTTCGACCGCGCCATCGTCGCGCAGAGCGCGGCCGGCCAGCCCGGCGACCTGGCAGTGATCTTCGACGAGCGGCGCCGCTTTCTGGCCATCGGTCTGTACGATCCGGCCTCGCCGATCCGGGTGCGGATCTTGCAGCATGGCACGCCGGCCGCCATCGATGCGGCCTTCTTCGCTGGCCGGTTGGCGGCGGCCGCGCGGCGGCGGGCCGGGCTGGACGCTCAGGACACCAGCGGCTATCGCCTGGTGCATGGCGAGGGGGATGGGCTGCCGGGGCTGGTGGTGGATCGTTACGATCGCGTGCTGGTGGTCAAGCTCTACAGTGCGGCCTGGCTGCCGCATCTGACCGCGGTACTGGAGGGCTT
>JBFYTD010000543.1:0-2714 GCA_041300885.1 Anaerolineae bacterium
ACCACGACGATCTTTTTTTCATTGTTGATCGTCTTCACCTATCTGCTGGGGCGCCGGCTTTATGGCATCCCTGGGGGTTTGCTCGCCGCGTTCATTCTCTCGTTCTATCCGATTCTGTTCATGCTGTCGCGCACCTACTACCAGGATGTGGCGCTGGCGGCCATGACCACGATCACCTTCTACCTGATGCTGCGCAGCGAGGCATTCAGCCAGCGGCGATTTGCGCTGCTCTTTGGTCTGAGTCTGGGCCTGACTGCGCTGACCAAGCAGAGCTTCTTCACGATGGTGGCTGTGCCCGTCGGAGTAGGCGTGGCCATCGCCCTGGCCTCAGCCGGCGCTGCTGGCTGGCGCGAGCTCCTGGCCTGGCGGCCCAAACAGAACCTCGCCCCGCAGGGAGCCAAGCTGGCCGTGCGCTTGCTCAACGTGCTGTTGGCAGCGGCGCTGGCCGTCCTGATCGCTGCGCCCTGGTACATCCAGAACGTTGACCTGTTCTTCTGGCAGACCGGCGATGTGCGGGCGGCCGAAAACTTCGGGGGCCGGCCGTTCTGGTGGTACCTGGGCCATTTCGACGAGACCCTGTTGATCTGGCCCTGGGTGCTGGCTTTGATTGGTGTGGTCACTGCGTTGCGCCACCCCAAACGCCACTGGCTGCCCTTAGCCTGGTTCATCGGCGCCGTCATCATCTATACGCTGGTGACGCGCCAGCACATGCGGCATATGCTGCCGGTGCTGCCGGCCATCGCCCTGCTCAGCGCCCAGTGGATCGTCGCACTGCAGCGCGTGTGGTTGCGCCGGGCATTGGTGGCGACAACGGTGGTTTTTCAGGTCGCCATGTTCTTCCTGATGAGTTGGGGCGCCCCCATCACATGGAACCAGGCGCTGCGCGTGCCCATCCAGAACGACTATTTGCCCTACGCCGACGGTTGGTTCGAACGGCCGGTCCTGGTCGATCCGCTGGCGTTTCTCTATAACCAATATCCTCCCCGGCCCCATCGTTGGCCGGTCCAGGCCATCTTGCAGCGAACAACCGCCGACCTGGCGCAGACAGACCGTTCTGACCTGCCTGTGCGGTTCACCTTGCTCACCAAGATCCCTGACTTCGGATATCCGTCGTTCGCCTACGAGGCTGAACGGGCGCGCCGGCTCCAGCCTGATGCTGCTCAGGCCCTGTTGGTGGAGGATGTGGCCAACGGAGACGACTTCCTGGCCGACTTCCTGGACACCGACTATGCCCTGGTCAAGACCGGCGACATCGGGGTCTACACCTATCGACCCAACACACCGGCTGTGCGCGATGCATGGATCACGGGCGATGAGGCCTTGCGCCAACGCTTCACTGTTCTGCGCCGCTGGCAGCTCCAGGATGGAACGACCGCCGAGCTGATCAAGCGTCAGGGCGCGCCGCTGGCTGAGCTGTCTCCCGAGGAGCTTCAGCCCCTGGTGGGCCTACTTCTGGAGCGAACGCCGGCCAGCCAGAAGGCGCTGCGTCTGCGGCAGACTCTGTTGGCCGCCGGCCTGCTTCCTGTGTCCAGCACGACGCAACAGGCGCTGCCGGTCGATGACGCCGGCGCGTTTCTGGCCTTGAGCCAATCGCAGATCAACGCGGGCGACAACGCTGCGGCTGAGGCCACCCTGCGCCGAGGTGCAGAGCAAGTGGCCGACCCAACTGAGCTTTGGACGGCGCTGGGCAAGCTCTTGGTCGGACAAGGTCGGCTCGATGAGGCCGCGACAGCTTTTCAGGAGGCCATTCGCATCTCGCCCGATGACTCTTTGGCCATTCTGGAACTGGCAGCTTTTCACGAGAGCAGGGCGCGCAGCGCCATGCAGTCAGCCGATCAAGCGTCAGCAACCAGCTATTGGACTGCTGCGTACGATGGCTATCGCCGCGCTCTGGAGCTCAATCCGCAGTTGGTGCGACCCTACAGCGGACTCGGGCAATACTATCGCAACGCCAAGGACTGGCCGGCCGCCATTGCCATTTACCAGCAGGGCCTGGCAGCACTACCTAATGAGCCCTGGCTGACCCTGGGCCTGGCCCAGACGTACAGCGAGTCGGGCGACAGCAACACGGCCTTGCCTTATTTCCAGGAAGCCCTGCGCTTGCAGCCGCAGAACCCCTTCTTCCATCTCCAGGTCGGCAATGCCTTCAGCCGATTGCAGCGGTGGGATGAGGCGATCGCTGCCTACCGCGCAGCCCTGGAGATCGACCCGCAGCAACACGCAGCCAGCTTCGCCCTGGGCGAGGCGTTGGAGCGCACAGGTGACGTCGAGGGTGCGGTCGTCATCTACCGGCGTCTTGTCGAGCAGGCGCCGGATACGACCCCCGGCAGGCGAGCTGCAGAACGCCTCAGCGCCTTGGGGCAATAGCCTCAAAACCACTGTAGCCCGATAGCGCCTGTGTTTCTTGAGCAAACGAGGAATACCCTATGAGACCTGCACGATCGATCTTCTACACCTTGATTGTCTTGGTGTTGGCGGCTGTGGTTACAGCCTCGGCCCCGGCTGTGGCCTTCGAGACAACCCCTGGCGCTGCTGTCGGTTTGTCTGACCTGGCGGCCCAGAGCGATCGCACAGTGGCAGACGATAATCCAGGCTCAACCTCTGACTCATGGTATTCGACCCAACTGCACATCCACAGTTGGAGCAACCATAACGGCTCGGTGCAGCCTGGTTCTGTGCAGATGCACTCCGCATGGGCGTCGGACGTCGGGCTG
>JBFYTD010000544.1:0-2744 GCA_041300885.1 Anaerolineae bacterium
GCAGATGGGTATAGCTGGCCAGGAGCGCGTCATCGACGCTGCGAAGCTCCAGCCGCGTGCCCTGGATGTTGTAGGTTGCGGCGAGCTGGATGGCGGCCAGATATCGCTGTTCCTGATCCATGACAGGCTGCGGGCACATCATCATGGTGGAGATGGCCGGGCCGATCTGGATCTTGCTGCCGTCGACCGTGTACGGCGCGTTGTAGGTGTTACAGCCGGCCGTGCCGCTGAGCCGGCCGTCCGCGCCGAAAACCGCCGTCACTTCGGTATCGGCCAGCGCACCGACCACGGCCTGCTTGCCGTTGTTGTACGACGTCATCACCCAGACGCCATCGGTCAGGCTGATGGGTATCTCAGCCTTGAAGGTCAGCACGATGCTCCCCTTGGCGTTCGCAAGGGTGAGCTGGTCACCCGCGATCTTGTAGCTGGCCGCGGCCTGGAGGTTCGCCAGATAGGCGGCTTCCTGGTCCATGATCGGCGGCGGGCACGCCATCATGGTGCTCATCCCCAGGCCGATCTGGATCTTGTTGCCGTCCACCGTGTACGGCGCACTGTAGCGATTGCAGCCTGCCGAGCCAGAGACCGTGCCATTTGCGAACTGGGCGGTAGTCTCAGTGCCGGGTATCGCCTGAATCGTCTTGCCGTCCGGGCCTGCGTACGAGACCAGCACCCAGCGCGGGCCCTCCAACGTTCCGGCAGCTTGCGCGGTCGAAGAAGCCGCCGGTTGGTCCGCCGACACCAGCGCGACGGACGCAACCAGGGCCAGCAGGAGCACCACGGCTCCGGTCAGGTAGAAACGTCTCCTCATGGTCACATTAACCTCCTCGGATGAAAGATGTGGGTGGGTGCACAGCCGCACAGTCTGGCCGAAGATCAGTCGCACTGCGGGACGTGCATCCGTCTGGACGAGCCGCACGGCCGCGCGATCTAGCGGCCGTCTGGCAGGGTTGATATGAATTCGGACGCCGATTGCGCTGCTCGTGTTCCTCCTGGATAAGCAGATTGCTCCAAACTTACTTCGGTTGCGGGGCATCCCCCTCCGTGGGGCCATCGGGTTGCTGGCCGAGCCAGGCATAGGCCGCTGCTGCCGCCCGGTTCATCGCGCCGCCAAGTTGCGGCGTGGCGATAAAGACGTTTTCTGCGCCGATGAGCTTGAGCACCCCGGTCTTGGCGAGCTGATCGCGCGCAGCCGCATCCACGCCGATCAACATCAGCTTGCTGTCATGCGCGTTCAGGGCCTCGGCATACCGCTGCAGCACGGTCATGAACGTGCTGCCGATCTCGCCTTGACCGCGCAGACTGATGCCTACCACGGCGTGGCTGGTCTTACTGACATCCGGCAGCACTTCCTCGACGCTCTTGGCGGCGGCGAAGAACAGGCTGCCGTAGACATGCAGGAGCGTGAGCTGGTTGCTGGGCAACTGCCGCGGGGCCGGCACTTCCAGCGGAAACCCTTGCGGCTGTAGCACCCACTGGGTGACCACGACTTTATTCGATTGGCGGAACACGTGGAGCACAATGCTGAGCACCATCCCCAACAAGACAGCAAATTGCAGAGGAACGAACAGCGTAGCAATAAACGTGATGATCATAACCACCGCTGACACCTTGCTGGTGTTCCAGGTGGTCACGGCCTGTTGCACGCGCAGGCCCTGGAAACCGGCGACGATCAGCAGGGCGGCCAGCGCAGACATCGGCACCCGCTCGACCAGCGGTGCGACCAGTAACACGACGACGGCCACGAACAGCCCGGCGGAGATGTTGGCCCAGCGCGATTTGGCGCCGGCGCCCATGAGCAGCGCGGTACCGGAGATCGACCCGCCGGCCGGGACCCCACCGACGAAGCCGGTGGCGAGGTTGGCAGCGCCCTGGCCCAGGAAGTCGCGCGACACGTTCGGGTACTTGCCGTCGGGATTAGGAGTGCCCTGGCTGACGCCCGCGCCCTGGATCAGGCCAATGATCGCCACGGCGAAGGCGGGCAGCAACATCGATAGGATCAAAGACGGCCGCGGAAGCGCCAGGCGGGGCAGCGAACGGGGAATCGTGGCAACATCGCCCACCGTCTGCACGGTGCCGAAGCCGGTGGCCGTGGCCAGCGCGGGCAGAGTCAAGATGGCCAGCAAAACGGTCGCCACGACGATCGCGATGAGGAAGGCGAACTTGCGCAAAGGCGTTTGCAGCAGCAACACGATCAGCGCCAGTGTCAGCACGCCGATGATCGTTGTCGGAATGCTGATCCGGCCAAGATTCAACAGGAGATCCAGGGATCTGAGCACATTGTTGGAGAACGCGCTACGGAAGCCCGTCAGATCACCCAACTGGCCCAGGATGATCAGCACGGCCACGCCGTTGAGAAAGCCGGTCATCACCGCGTTGGAGACAAAACGGATCAGGAAGCCCAGGCGGAACAGGCCGGCCAGCAACTGGATCACGCCCACCAACAGCACCAGCACGGCCAGCGCTTCATACCGCTGGCTGGCAGGGATGCCTGCCAGCCCGGCGCCCGCGGCCACCGACAGCGCGCCGGTGGTCGACACGTTCATGAAGACGGAGCTGGTGAAGATGGCGCCGATGGGCACGGCGACCATCAATGTGTAGATGCCGTACACCGGATTGACCGTCGCCAGCAGCGCGTGCGCCATCGCCTGCGGCACGTTGACCACCGCGAAGGTCAGACCGGCGATCAGATCGGCTGTCAGGTGGCGGCGCTCAGGCTTCAGGTTCTGCGTCGCCGCGGAAATGTT
>JBFYTD010000545.1:0-2741 GCA_041300885.1 Anaerolineae bacterium
TAGCGGTCGCAGATCGCCCGCAGCTCGCGCCAGTAGTCGCCAGGCCCCATGAAGAGGCCATTGGTGCCCACCACCGGCTCGACGAAGACAGCAGCCACGGTGTCCGGCCCTTCCCACTCGATCAGCTCAGCGATGTGCTGGGCGCAGCGCAGGCCGCAGGCCGGGTAGCTCTGGCCGAAGGGGCAGCGATAGCAGTAGGGCGGCAGGGCATGCACCATGTCGGGCGCGGCCACCACGCCCCAGTTGCGGTTGTCGCCGCTGAGCGTGATGGCGTTGCTGGTGGCGCCGTGGTAGGAGCGGTAGCGGCCGATGATCTTGCGCCGGCCGGTGATCCAGCGCGCCATCTTGATGGCGTGCTCGGTCGACTCGGCGCCGCTGGTGGTGAAGAAGACCTTGCCGCCGTCCAGCCGGCTCTTCTCCACGATGCGCTGGGCCAGCTCAGCCCGCGGCTGCGCGCCCCAGGCGTTGTGAATGAAGCACAGCTCGCCGGCTTGGCGCTGGATCGCCGCTACCAGATCGGGGTGTTGGTGGCCCAGGTGGTTGCACTGGGCCTGCGCGCTCAGGTCGAGGTAGCGCTGGCCGCTCTCGTCCCAGAACCACGCGCCTTCGCCGCCCGTGACGGTGGGCGCGTGCCAGTCGGTTTGTTTTTGCTGCCAGGTGTGCAGCACGTAGGGTTCGTTGTTGGTGGGCATAGTTCGTCCAGAAACCGGGTTTTTTCGGAAAAAACCCGGTTTCTCGTGTGCAAACGAAAAATCGGCCTGAGACAGGCCGATACGCAGCGTCGCGACCTCATCGTCTCAGACGCTCCTCATTGTACGAACGCGGCACATTCCTGTCAACTTGTGGCTTGCAAGGGAAGAATCGCGCAGCGGCCACTCGCGGTTCCCATTCGCTGTGGTATTCCCCTCCCCCCAGTCACATGACCCCCCACATGACTTCCGGCACTTTCCCCCATGCCTCAACTGGTGTATGCTACAGGTAACGCTGAGGCGTCGAGACACCTGCACGTGTCTGTGGACGGCGCCAGGGATGCTTTAATCCCTTCGGCCTCAGCATGACACACGTTTAGGAGTATTGTATGCCCCCCATTCTCCAAGCCCAAAACCTGGTCAAAAAATTCAACGATTTCACCGCAGTCGACGATGTCAGCTTCGCCATCGAGGAGGGCGAGGTGTTCAGCCTGCTGGGGCCCAACGGCGCCGGCAAGACCACTACCATCTCCATGCTCTCCTGCCTGCTGGCTCCTACGCAGGGCGACGCCGTGATCGGCGGCCACTCGGTCGACAAAGATCCCATGGCGGTCAAGCGGATCATCGGTATCGTGCCGCAGGACATCGCCCTCTACGAGGACCTTAACGCCACAGAGAACCTGATGTTCTGGGGTCGCATGTACGGCATGCGCGGCGCAGCGTTGAAACAGCGTGTCGCCGAGGTGCTGGAGGAGGTCGGCCTGACCGACAAGGCCAAGCAGCGCGTCAAGACCTACTCCGGCGGTATGAAGCGGCGCATCAACATCGCCGTGGGCTTGCTGCACAAGCCGCGTCTGCTCTTCATGGACGAGCCCACCGTGGGCATCGACCCGCAGAGCCGACGCAACATCCTGGACAGCGTCAAGGCGCTCAACCAGCAGGGCATGACCGTGCTTTATACCACCCACTACATGGAGGAGGCGCAAGAGCTCTCGAATCGCGTAGGTATCATCGACCACGGCAAGCTGATCGCCCTGGGCACACAACACGAGCTGACACAGATGGTTGGCCAGTTGGACGCGCTGCGCCTGCACCTGCCCGAGGGCCAGGAGACCGAGCCCTTCGTCGCCGCCCTGCGCAGCCTGCCCGACGTGCGCCAGGTCACCACAGCCGACCACGAGATTGTGCTGATCGTGCCCGTGGCCCAGGAAGCCATCCCGCCCGTCTTCACCCAGGCCGACCGCCTCGGCTTCAAGATCCGCTCGGTGGAGATCGAAGAGCCGAATTTGGAGGCGGTTTTCTTGCATTTGACAGGCAGGGCGTTGAGGGATTGAGGGAAGGGTAAATGAGTAGATTGGTAAAGTGGTAAATTGGTGTGTCCGGCCATGCAACGCCCTTCAGCGCGACAACCCGACCCGCCGAAGGCGTACCAATCTACCAATCTACCAATCTACCAACTCCCCTTCTGGAGCAACCACCATGACCAAACTACTCACCATCGGCTGGAAAGACCTCAAATTGATGTTTCGCGACCGGGCGGCGTTGATCCTGATGCTGGCCGCGCCCTTTGCGCTGACCTTGGGCATGGGCATGATCACCGGCGCGTTCAGCAGCAGCGGCAGCAGCATCACCAAGCTGCCCGTGGTTGTCATCAACCAGGATGGCAGCCAGTTAGGCAGCGCGCTGGAGCAGTTGCTCCTCTCGGCTGACCTGAGCGACCTGCTGGCGGCCCGGGTAGAAACTGACGTGGTCACAGCCCGCAGCGCGGTCGAGACCGACCAGATCGTGGCCGCCGTAATCATCCCGGCCGGCTTCACCGACAGCATCATTCCCCGGGAAGGCAGCGACGCCGTGGCCGCTGCCGTGGCCATCGAGGTCTACAAGAACCCTGGCCGGCCGATCAGCTCCGGCGTCGTCGAGTCCATCGTACAGGGCTTCGTCGATCGGGTCGAAGCGGGCCGCGTGGGTGGGCAGGTGGCCATCGAGCAGTTGCTGCGCAGTGGCCTGGTCGCGCCGCAGGATGTGCCCCAGTTGGCGCAGCAGATCGGCCAG
>JBFYTD010000546.1:0-2740 GCA_041300885.1 Anaerolineae bacterium
GCGTCGTGCTGCTCCACAGGTCCGAATGGCGCGGCTGTCTGGTTGGCCATTGGGTGTTACGCGGTTGCGCCGGCAGGCGACGGTGCATCATCCAACTTCGCGCCGCTTGCCATTTCCGGCAGCGTCTGAACGTACCAGAGCGCCAGAAGCGCAAAAAACGCAATCGCTGCAAAGGCTACTTTGAGCGCCATGATCTGGGCGTCGGCGTATTGCTCAGTGACGGCAGCCACCTCCTCAGGACTCAGCCCCGCCTCTTCTGCTGCAGCGCTCACTTGTTCGACGCTGACGAAGTTGGCGTTCTGCTCTGCCTGCGCGGACAATTGCGGCGCGACAGCGGCCAATGCAGGGTCGGCCAGCACCGCTTTCTGGAAGCCGCCCACCAGCGACGCAATCAGGATCGAGCCGATCAGCGCCACGCCCAGCGAAGCGCCGAGGTTCATCGAAGTCCCCTGCAGGCCACCAGCCTCGCTGCCCCGCTCGGCCGGTACGGACGACATGATGACGTTGCCCAACTGCGACACCATCAGGCCATTGCCGGCGCCGACCAACGCCAGCGCGAGCGAGAAGCCGGCGGAGCGCAGGTCTGGGCCGGTGAAGGCAATGAGTAAGACCAAGCCGCTGAGCATGGCCAGCAAGCCAGCCAACACGATACGCCTGGGCGAGTAGCGCCCGGCCAGCCGCGCCCCTCCCAACGCAAATACCAGCAACGCAATCGAGAGCGGTAGGAGGATGATCCCGGTCTCCAGTGCATCGTAGCCGAGAACCGTTTGCAGATAGAGCGGCAGCACGAAGAAGGTGCCCATGATGATGAACTGCTGGCAGAGATAGGTAACCAGGCCAGCCCGCATCGGCGGGATTTCCAGCAGCCGCACGTCGAGCAACGGCTCCTTGTCCGCAGCGAGCATGGCTCGCTCATGGCGTGCGAACAGACCCAACAAGACCAGGCCCGCTGTGATCAGCCAGAACACGGGCGACAACCCAAGCGGTGTGAATGGCGCCGACGCACTGGGTGCAATCCAGCCCCATTGGCTGGAACGGAGAATGCCAAAGACGGCCAGCCCAAGGCCGGCGGCGGACAGGAATGCGCCACTGAGGTCGAGTTTGCTGGGGTGGCCAGCGGTCTTGGGGATCAAGCGCAAGAACAACATCAGCGCCAGCACGACCACAGTCTCACCGGCAAAGACGAGACGCCAGGTATAGTTCGTGGTCACCCAACCGCCGATCAGCGGACCAAGCGCGGCCGACGCGCCGCTGACGCCGCCCAGAATGCCGTAGGCCAGGGCGCGTTGGCGGCCGGAGTAGGTGGCGGCGGTCAGCGCGGCGATGGCTGGGATGACCAGCACGGCGCCAAAGCCCTCGATAAACGACCAGCCGACCAGCAGCACAGCGAGCGTAGGGGAGAGCGCCGTGGTCAACGAGCCGAGGCCGTAGATCAGCAGGCCGACCGTAAAGGCGCGCTTGGCGCCCCAGCGGTCGCCCAGCTTGCCACCCAGCAGCATGAAGGCGGCCATCACCAGCGTGTACATGGTGATGGCCGTCTGCAAGCCGACAACGGTCGTGTTCAAGTCGGCCGCGACCTGCGTGATCGACACGTTCATAACCGTCGTGTCGAGCACCATGATGAACTGCGCCGCCGCCAACATGGCGATGACGCCCCAACTGGCGTTCTTTTGTTGTAAGTCGGTTGTCATAGCACGAGTATTGGATGCTCCGTTAGCATGATGCTCCGAGGACTGCGGTGTACCCTGCATTATAGGGTCGAGAGGCCGGTTGTCAAACTACATCCGTCTCTTGGCTGACGCCGGAAGAAGATACCGCATGGTCACGCCTGGCCCAGCTTCCATACCTTGTAGTCGATTTCCCTTTCTCGGATATCTCAGGATCAAAACTGCGGCCGGCCATTCTCGAAGACGCGCCGTTCGGCGTAATCCTGTCGGCGATCATCAGCGCCCTACAAAAAGTCATGCCGGTTCAAACGGATATCGCTGATGATGTGGTCCAGGCCCACGCTGCTTGATCTGTGCTGACTCATGGCAAGACCTTTGAGGTTTTCCGAAACCTCGAAGGTCTGCGACAGACAGGTCAAAAAGCCGCCAGGTTGGCATGCGACAGCATGCCGCCGGCGACGGTGCGCGCCGCGAAGCCGTGGTGCAGCAGGATGCGCGTGGCGTAGTAGGCGCGCTGGCCAGAGCGACAGATGATGTGGATCTCGCGGTCGCGCGGCAGCTCGCCGAGGCGACTGCGCAGCTCCGGCAGTGGGATGTTGAGCGCGCCCGCCACGCCTTCCACAGCCAGTTCTTCCGGCTGACGCACATCCAGCAAGAGCGCGCCAGCGCTGGAATCCCAGTGGGTTAGCGGCATGTCCCCGCGCAGGACGTCAGCCGCGACCATGCCCGCGAAGTTGACGGGCGATTTGGCGCTGCCGAACTGGGGCGCGTAGCACAGCTCGCTCTCTTCCAGGTCGTAGACAGTGGCGCCCAACTGGATGGCCATGGCCATGGCGTCGATGCGCTTGTCCACTCCGTCCAGGCCCACCGCCTGCGCGCCGAGCAGACGGCCGTCCGACTTGCGGAAGATGATCTTCATGGCCAACTGCCTGGCGCCCGGATAATAGCCGGCGTGGGAATTCGGGTACAGGTAGATCTTCTCGTAGTCCGAATCGCCGATGCGCTGCAGCGTCTTCTCGCTGACGCCGGTCCAGGCGGCCGCGCCGCCGAACAGCCCGATGATGGCCGTGCCC
>JBFYTD010000547.1:0-2730 GCA_041300885.1 Anaerolineae bacterium
CTGCTGGGCGCGCGCCCGGAGACCTCTACCGCGCTGCTGGGCGCAGTGCTCTTCGGCGGCATGGGGCTGGTATTCTTCCTGATCTATGCCTTGGCCCGCGATCGGCAGCGCTTTGGCTGGGCCTTGGTGCCCACGGCCGCGCTGGGCGTGATGGCCCTGGTGGCCCTGGCGGCCTACACACCCCAGGCAACTCCGGCCCTGGCTGAAAGCGCGCGGCTGTGGCCGGTGTTGGTCGTGCTCTTTGGTCTGGTGTTGCTGGGCTATGCGACCCTGCGCGCTCGCCAGTCCGTTGTGCCGGCCGTGGACCTGCCGCCCCAGCCCGCAGGCGTCGAATCGCCTCTGGCTCCCGGCGCGAGCGTGATGGATGTGAACGACGACGCGCCGCTGCCCAAGGGCGCCCGCTACGAACGCTCCCCCATCACCCTGGTGGACGAGAAGCCTGCAACTTCAGCCGGCGGCGAGGTGCAGGATATCTACGAATTCCTCAAAAACGCGCCGCCAGACGGGGACCGCTAGCCTAAGCGGAGGCATCGGCCCAGATCAACCGGCTCAGCGCTTGCGCGATCTCCAGCGCCGCGAACGGCCGCGCCAGTGCTTGGGCCTGCGCCCGCATGGCTGCCAGCGTCGGGTTGCCTGGCTCCAGCCAGTTGCCGACCAGCGCAGCGATCTCGCCTGGCTGGCTGCGATACATCCCCACCCCGTTTTCCTCCACGTAGGCGATATTGCCCTGCTCCTGCCCCGGCACGAAGCTGCTCAGCACCAGCGGCAGCCCGCAGGCCAGCGCCTCGGCGATCGTACCCGGGCCCGCTTTGGTTACCAGCACGTCGGCCGCAGCCATCCAGAGCGGGATGTCGTCCACGTAGCCAACGATGCGCGTGGGCATCGGCCAGCGCCGGCCGGCCAGGCGCGCGGCCAGCGCTTCGTTGCGGCCGCAGATCACAGCCAGTTGGCCGCCTCGGCTGGCCAAAACGGGCGCCAGCGCGGCGGCAGTTTCCTCCAGCCTGCCCATGCCCGCGCCGCCGCCCAACAGCAGCGCCGTGGGCCGCTGCGCCAGTCCCAGCGCAGCGCGCGCCTGGCTGGGATCGGGCTTGGCCCGGCTGAACTGCAGGCGGATGGGCAGACCCGCGAGCTGCACCCGACTGGCCGGTACACCAGCGCTCAGCGCTGCCTGTTGCACCGCCGCGCAAGAGGCAACCAGCAGGTCCACGGACGGATCGTACCAAAGCTGCGGCGCGCTGGCCAGGTCTGTGACCACGGTGGCAAAGCGCGCCTCTGGGCGGCGCAGGCTGAGCGCACGCCGCGGCACGTGGTTGAGCAAGGGATGGACCGAGATGTACAAATCGGCCGGGTAGTCGGCGGCAAAGCGCTGCAAACCCTGCGCCTGCCAAACCTGCGCCGCCTCGGTCACTGCTCGCCACAGCAAGTTTTGCTCCCCGATCCCCCACAGGGTACGCCACAGCCAGAGCCGGCGATCGACCAACGGCCGGTAGTAGTCGGGCGCGCGGTTGAGCGGCCACGTGCCATAGCTGACCAGCAGATCGACCACCCGGCAGCGCACGGCGTCGCCATGCAGCAGCCGCAGCGCCTCTGCCAGCGCATCGGCCGACGCCCGATGTCCCCCGCCCGTGTCTGACATCAAGAAGACGACCTGTTTTGGCATCGACAGTCGCGCGTGCGATTACTGATCCCCGTTCACCGCCTCCGGCGCCTTGAACAGGATCACCAGGTCGCGCTCCTCGTAGCGTGCGCCCTGCACCGGCAAACCGGCCAGCACGCGCGGCAGGGCAATGTTGCGCTTCCAGTTGCCGATATGCACGATCAGCTCGTCGTGCATGGAGCGGGTCAGCTTGATGTCCGATTTCTCCACGAAGGGCAGCGGCAAGCGCAGTTGGTAAACGCCGTTGATCTTGCGCACCTCCTGCGACCGGCCGGTGTAGAAGATCGTTGTCGGGTCCTGGGCATCGTACAGCGCCGAGCCCATGCGCCGCAGCATCTCTACCCCCACCACCTCGTCGTCGAACCAGGGCACGTCCAGAATCGGCAAGGGTGAGAACGACTCCTCCACAAACAGGCGGTACTTGGCCTGGATCTCCTTCCAGTTGGCGAAGTAGCCGTCCGACACTACCGCGGGGATCATGCGGTTGCACACCACCATGTCGGTGGCGTAGCCGTAAAGGCTCAGGTAGGTCAGCGCGCGCTGGGCCTCCTGCACCACCATTTTCTCCGGGTTGAGCACTAGGCGCATGGAGGATATGGCCGGATCGCCCAGCAGCTTGCTGACGCGGTGTAGTTGCAGCACCAAATCCTCGATGCTCTGGAACAGATCCTCGTCGGGCAGCGGCACCTCGATGAGGCGCTTCAACATCGGGCCGGCCATCTTGATCGCCGCTTTCTGGAAGGGGATGATCTTGTCCAGGTACCAGCGGGCCAGCTCAGGGAAGGCCAGCAGTTGCAGGGTTGCGCCGGTCGGAGCGCAGTCCACCACGATCACGTCGTAGTCGCCGCTTTCGGCCAGCGCAGTGATCTGCATCAGGCTGGCCAGCTCTTCCATGCCGGGCAGCACGCTGGTTTCCTCAGCTACCAGGTTGCTCATGCCGCGCCACATGAAGATAGCTGACATGTATTCCTGCACTCGGCCCCAGTGTTGCTCCATCTGGTGCAACAGGTCGATCTCCTGGCCCCACAGATTGGGGGCCAGCAAGGTAGGTTCGTTGCCGATCTCCAGCTCGA
>JBFYTD010000548.1:0-2729 GCA_041300885.1 Anaerolineae bacterium
CGGCCCTCCTCCAGCGCCGTGCGGGTGCGCTTGGCCGTGATCTGGTCCAGGTTGTCGTAGACCGCCTCAACACTGCCGTAGGTCTGGATCAGGTCGGTGGCGCCCTTCTCGCCCACGCCCTTGACCCCCGGCACGTTATCCGACGTATCGCCCAACAGCGCCTTGAGGTCGATGAGCTTCTTGGGCGCCAGGCCCCAGCGCTCCTGCACGGTCTCCGGCGTGTAGACGATGGTGTCGCTGAACTTACGGCCGCTGGTCAGCACGCTGGTCTTGTCGCTGACCACCTGCACGATGTCCCGGTCGCCGGTGACGATCATGGTCTCGACGCCCTGCGCCTCGGCCTGTTTGGCCAGCGTGCCCAGCACGTCGTCGGCCTCGTAGCCTTCCCGCGTGAAGATGGGGATGTTCAGCGCCTGGACGATCTCCTGGATGCGCTCCACCTGCTGGCGCAGGTCGTCGGGCATGCGCTCACGGGTGCCCTTGTAGTCGGGGAACTCCTGGTGGCGGAAGGTCTTGCCCACGTCGAAGGCTACGGCGATGTAGTCAGGCTGCTGCTCGCGCAGGGTATTGAGCAGCATCGAGAAAAAGCCGAAGGTCGCGTTGGTCGGCTCGCCGCTGCGCGTGGCCATGTCAGCCGGCAAGGCATGATAGGCGCGAAAGGCCAGCGAGTGGCCGTCGATCAAGAGGAGTTTGGACATAAGCGTGACCCGTGTGACAGTGAAACGTGGAACGTGATGCGTGAGCAGTTATGAGTGATACGTGAGCAAATTGCGATCCTGCACAAGGCACAGAACCCTCACGTTTCACGCTTCACGCCTTGCTGATCTCCACCTGCCCCGCCGCCACCAAATCCTTCACCTGCGGGACGCCGGCGATGTCGGGCGTCATGCGGAAGCTGCGGCCGGCGTCCAGGCGAAAGTAGCCGGTGGGTAGGTCGAGCAAGATGTTGCTGTTGGTCGTGTTGCGCACGGTCACGAACTGCTCCGGGTCCCAGTCGCGCTCCAACTGGCCGGGCTTGCGTTGTCTGAAAAGGGGCATAGCGACCTCCATGCTTGGCATAGACTGCCCGGGCCGGTCTCCTGACCGTACCCGGTGGGTATCCACAGGTGCGCGCCCGGTACACAACCATCTCCTGGGAGAGCGCACGCGGACAAAGGGCATTTTACTTGCAGTGAAGGGGAAAGTCAATCAGGCCGGAGTGATCTCGAGACGGCGCAGATGGGTTTCGGTACGGCGCAGACGTCTACTCAACCTACGCTTGCTCGATCAGCAGCGCGCTGAGCAGGTCGGGCCGGTCAGTGATGATGCCGTCCACCCCCAGGTCGATCAGCCGGCGCATCTCGGCCGGCTCGTTGACGGTCCAGGTGTTGATCTGCTGGCCGCGGCTCCGGGCCTGCTGCATCAGCTTGGCCGTCACCTGCTCGTGATAGGGGTGCAGCGCGGCCAGCCGCAGCCCATAGCGCGGCCAGCCGCGGTTGAGCCCCACTGGCTCGTCCGGCGCATAGAGCAGTCCCAACGGAATGGCGCGATCTATCCTTCCCATGCGCCATAAGAGAACAGGATTGAACGAAGAGACGATGCAGCGGCTAAGCAGGTTGTGGCGCTGGATCGCCTGCACGATGCCCGCCTCCAACCCGTCGCTGCGAAAGCGGAAGCGCTTAGCCTCAATGTTGAGAAAGGCGCTGGCCGGCAGAGCCTCGATCAGCTCGTCCAGCGTGGGGATCAGCTCACCGAAGAACTGCGGCCCGAAGTGGCGGCCCGCGTCCAGCTCGCGTAACTGCGCCAGCGTGCTGGTCACCACACGTCCCCCCACCCCACAGATGCGCTTCAGGTCGTCGTCGTGGAAGACCACCAGGTGGCCATCGGACGTGCGCTGCACGTCGAACTCGACGCCGTCCGCGCCAACCTGCATGGCCACCTTCATGCCGGCCAGCGTGTTTTCCGGAGCCAGGCCGCGCGCGCCGCGGTGGCCTACGTTGAGAGGATGAAATGTGCTTTCAGACATCAATTGCTGTCGTCTTTCCTGCCAGCGGCTCGGCCGGGTCAGCCTGGCCTGAGGCCAGCATGGCTAGCCGCGGCCCGTCGATCAACTCGATGGGCTTGCCGTGCGCCCAGCGGCCGGCCGCGGCGCTGATGCTGCCCGTGGTGATCAAAAAACCGCGTGGGGCCTTCTCGTGCTGCATGACGCCGTAGAGATCGCGCACTACGGCCTCGCCCACGACGCCGCGGTAGCGCTTGCACTGCACGATGGCCCGCTCACCCTGAGGCGAGACCACCCACAGGTCCACGCCATGATCGCCGCTGTCAGGGGTGTTCTGCGTGAAGTAGCCGCGGCTGCGAAAGAGCTGCTGCACCCAGGCCTCGAACTCGCTGGGGCTGAATGCCAGCAGATCATCCAGCGTCAAGCCAAGGCCCTGGCCGGCTGGCTGCGGCGACCGCGGCTTGAAATGATCCCAGGCCGCCATGGCCCAGCCTGTCGCCACGAAGGCGCCAAGTCCGAACGTAGCTGCCGCCTGGGCCAGACGCAAAGCCATGGGAACCGGTCCCAACAGACCGACCAGCAGCAGCCAAGTCAACACAGCTAACACGAGCCAAAGCGCGCTCAGCGCTGGGAGCAGTCTTCGACGGGACAACAAAGGCTCCTAAGAGGGGGGATTAGCGGCTTCGCAGACGATGCAGCAGCCGCTGAACGCGGCTGCTGGCTGGCGGGGCAGGTGTGACCAGAGCAG
>JBFYTD010000077.1:0-7836 GCA_041300885.1 Anaerolineae bacterium
GCGCGATCCTCCAGATGCAGTTGCCGGCCGCAGTTGTCGCAGCTCACGGCCGGTCCGAAGACCGGCTGGCTGCAGCCAGGGCAGGTACGGATGAACAGCCGGTTGCACTCCGGGCAGGCTGTGGCCGAGGTCAGCAGTTCGAAGCCGCAGCCGGGACAGAAGAAGACCAGCGTCAATCCGCAGTTGGCGCAGGTTTCGATGTTGTCCTCTTCGTCGACTCCGGCGCCGCAGCGCGGGCAGATCATCAGCCCACACGACGAGCAGACCCCGTCCAGCACGTAGACCTCGCTGCGGCAGCGCGGACAGGCGATGTGTTCTGGAGTCTCGGCTGTCACAGCCTGGCTGGGGCTGCCTTTTTGTGAGGCCTTGCCAGCGCCTACCACCGTGGCTGCGGCCATCTGCACCAACGTCGGCGGCGCGTCGATGGCGAACATGCTGGCGTCCAGCGGGCTGCCGCAGTTGGCGCATTCCGTGTCGCCCGGCTGCACCTCGGCCGCACACATGGGGCAGACGAAGCCGAAGGCAGCCCCACAGTTGGCGCAGAAGATGTCGTCCACCTCCAGTTGCGCGCCGCACTCCGGGCACAGATCGACGCCGCAGTGGGGACAGAGGTCCACGCCCAGGTCGAAGGACTGGCCGCATTTGGGACAGGGCAGCACGAAGCGCGTGCCGCACTCAGGGCACTCCTCCGCGCCCGCCTCCAGGCTGGCATGGCAGCGCGGGCAGAACAACTCAAGCTTGGCGCCGCACGATGCGCACTCGGTGGCGTCGTCGCCCAGGGCCGCGCCGCACTCCGGACACAGCGCCTTGTTGCAATGCGGACAGACATCGTCGCCCAGGTCCACCTCCTCGCCGCAGTGTGGGCAGGGGAAGACGAAAGCCAGGCCGCACTCGGCGCATTGCTCGGCGTCGGGCGTTACGGCCGCGCCGCAGCGCGGACAGGCCAACTCGAACTCTGCGCCGCAGTTGGGACAGACCGTGGCGTTGTCGTCCAGCGCCGCGCCGCACTCCGGGCACAACGCCTGGCCGCACTCCGGGCACAGGTCGAGTCCATCATCGATCTTGGTTTTGCAGGTGGGACAGTTCATGGGTTACCTCGCGGTTGATCGGTTCGCTAACAATAAACTCGTAACACGTAACTCGTAATACGTAACCAAATATGCGGTGCGCAATTCCGGGTTACGAGTTACGTGTTACGGGTTAGACTACTCGGCCGCGCTCGGCCAGCCAGACGCCGCCCAGCAGCAGGGCCGCGCCGGCCAACTGCGCCGGGCCGACGGTCTCGCCCAGCAGCAGCACGGCGAAAATCATGGTCAGCAGCGGGATCAGGTAGATGTAAATGGCCGCCCGACTGGCGTCCAGCCACTCCACCGTCTCCCACCACCACAGGTTGGCCAGCAGGCCCGGCCCGACGCCCAGGGCAATCACCGCAGCCACGGCCTGCCAGGTCCAGACGCTGTCCCGGCCGGCTAGCAGCGCCAGGGGCAGCAGAGTCAACGCGCCCAGCGTAGCCGCGGCCGCCGTCACCACCAGGGCGGGATAACTACGCAGCAGCCGGCTGCCAAACACGAAATAGAGCGCTGCGGCCAGCGACGACAGCAACACCAGTCCGTCGCCCAGCGCCGTCGCCGGGTTCACGTCCAGCCGCAGCCCGCCTGTGCTGACCACCCAGGCGCCGATCATGGCCAGGACGATACCGGCCCAGCCGGCCGGCCGCAGCCGCTGATGCAGGAAGCTGGCGGCCAGCAGGGCCGTGAAGATCGGCACGGTGTTGGCCAGCAGGCCGGTGTTGACGGTGCTGGTGCGCGCCTGGCCGGTGATCTGCAGGCCGTAGAGCAGCGTCACGCCGAACAGCGACAGCAGGAAGAAGGCCCGGCCATCGCGCCGCAACGCTGCGCCGAAGGCGTCCATCTGCCCGCGCCGCGCCAGCAGCAGCAAGACCAGCACGGCCGTCACGCTCCAGCGCCCGGCCACCACGGCCGCCGGCTGCACCGTGCGCAGCGCCACATCGTTGAGGATGAAGCTCAACGCCCAGAGCATGAGCACCGCGGCCAGCTTGAAGATGCGCACGCGTCGCTACCTGACAGGGTGACAAGGTGACAAGGTGAAGAGGTGACAGGGTGACTGCATCTTGAACGCTGTCGGCAACCTGCAACTTGTTACCTGCCACCTGCAACCTGCAACTTGTCACCGTGTCACCGTGTCTCCGAAGCCCACAACTCCGCCAGCCGCACGCACACCGCCGTCGCCAGCGCCATGTCCTGCAGGCTGACCCACTCCAGCGGGCCGTGGACGTCGTTCATGCCGGTGAACAGGTTGGGGGTCGGCACGCCCAGCTCGGTCAGGCGGGAGCCGTCGGTGCCGCCGCGGATCGGCTTGTCGAAGGGATCCAGGCCCAGGTCGCGGTAGGCCGCGCGCGCCAACTCCACAGGTCGCATGTCGTCGGCCAGCCAGTAGAACATGTTGCGGTACTGCGGGGTAATCGCGCAGGCGATCAGGGCCCTCGGCTCGCCCGCAGCCACGACCTCGCACGCCTTCTGCACCAGCTCGCCCTTGGCTTGCAGCCCTTCCAGCGTAAAATCACGCAGGATGAAGGAAATTTCCACGTGCGCCGCGTCGCCCACCAGCTTGTAGCAATGGATGAAGCCCTGCCGGCCGTCGGTGGTCTCCGGCGTCAGCGTGGCCTGCGGCAGCGCACTCAGGATCCTGGCAGCCAGCGTGGTCGCGTTGACCATCTTGTCCTTGGCCGTGCCGGTGTGGATCGACACGCCGTCGATGGTCACGACCGCCTTGTCGGCCGAAAAGGTCTCGAACACGATCGCGCCCGGCTCGCCGCCGTCCAGGGTGTAGGCCACGTCCACGGCCAGATCGGCCGGCAGGCGCGGGTCCACGCCGCGGCCGATCTCCTCGTCGGGGGTGAAGCAGATGCGCACCGGGCCGTGCTCGATGGCTGGATTGTTCAACAACTCCCCGGCCATCGCCATGACAATGGCCACGCCGCATTTGTCATCCGCCCCCAGGATGGTGGTCCCGCTGGCAGTGACAATGTCGTAGCCGATCTTCTTGGCCAGGTTGGCCGAGGTCTCAGGCGACAGCACCAGCTCCGGCGCGTCGGGCAGGGGCAGCACGCCGCCGTCGTAGTTACGATGCACCTGCGGCTTGATATTTGTGCCGCTGAAGCCGGGGATGGTATCGACGTGGGCCAGGAAGGCCACGGTGGGCGCGTTGTCTGCCTGCGGGCCGCGGCCGGGAACGGTGGCCAGCACCACGCCGTAATCGGTGACGCGCACGTCGCTCGCGCCGATCTCGCGCAGCTCGCCGGCCAGCAGGTTGATCAGGTCATACTGCTTGGCCGTGCTGGGCGAGGTCGACGAGGTCTCGTCGGCCATGGTGTCGATCTGGACGTAGCGCACGAAGCGCTCTTCGAGTTCGGGGAGATATTTGGTATGCAAGGGTCGTTTCCTTTTGCTTGTGTTTGTAGAGCAATCCGCCGGATTGCCACGCTCGCAATCCAGCGGATTGCTCTACTGGCGCATGGCTGTGGCCGGTCTTAGCGCAGCACCTGGCGGGCACGGTCAGGAGACCGGCCCGAGCAGGATGCGCAAATATCAATCGGGCACCAGCTCGCGCTGGCCGTCCATCTCCTCCAGGTGCAGCGACAGCGCCTGCGAGACGCTGTCGGAGCCCATGGAGATGCCGTAGATGGTGTCGGCAACCTCGATGGTGCCGCGGTTGTGGGTGATGACAATGAACTGGGTGTCCTGGGCTGCCTCGCGCAGGGCGGCGCGGAAACGGTCCACGTTGGCCTCGTCCAAGGCCGCGTCGACTTCGTCCAGGATGCAGAACGGGGGCGGGCTGACCTTGAGGATGGCCAGGATTAAGGCTGCCGCGGTCAGGCTGCGCTCGCCGCCGCTGAGCAGCGGCAGCGCCAGCACCCGCTTGCCCGGCGGCCGCGCCACGATGTCGATGCCGCTGTTCATGGGGTCGTCTGGCTCGGTCAGCACGAGCTGGGCCGTGCCGCCGCCGAAGAGGGTGGTGAAGCGTTCTTTGAACTCGCGTGCCACCGCGCGGTAGGTCACCATGAACTCGCGCTGCATCACCTCGTCCAACTCCTGGATCACCTTTTCCAGCGTCTCGGTGGCAGTGCGCAGGTCGGCCGACTGGGTGGTCAAAAACTCGAAACGCTCCTGCGCGGCGGCATATTCCTCCGGCGCGTTGGGGTTGACGCTGCCCAGCCGGCTGTACTGCAGGCGCAGACTCTTGACCTCGGCCTCGATGCCGTCCGGTAAGTCATCGACCACCGGCAGCCGTTCGACCAACGGATGGAGCGGCAGCGGTTGCTGGTTGTCCAGGGCTTCGCTCTCCTCCAGCTCGACCAGCCCAACGTCGTGCTCGATCTCGCCGCGCAGGTGATCCAGCTCGTCGCGCGCGCGCTGCAAAGCCAGCAGGAGCCGGTTGTGCGTCTGCTCCTCGGCCTGCAACTGCCTGCGATGCTCATTCTCCTCGTCGGTCAACGCAGCGCGCTCGGCCTCCAGCGTCACCAGGCCGGCCTCGGCCGGCTCGATCAGCCGGGCGAAATGCTCGATCTGGCCAGTCAGCTCGGCGTTGCCGGCATGCATCTCGTCGACGCGGCCTTGCAGCGCTTGACGCTCCGCGGCCAACGCCTCGGCGCGCGTCTGCTTGTCGCGCAGTTCCCCTTGCAGTTGGGCCAGGGCGCGCTGCTGGCTGAGGAGCAAGGTCTGCTGACTGGCCAGGCGCGCCGCCAGCACACTGGCTGCTGTGCGCCGCTCCATCAAATCGGCTGCCAGCTCCGCGCTGTCCAGCTCGGCGATGCTGGCCTCGGCCGCCGCGCTGGCTTGGGTTGCTTGCTCGACCTGCGCCGATAGTTCGGCCAGCCGTTGTCGGGCCTGCTCGGCCCGGCCGGCCATGCTGGTCTGCTCCTCCTGCGCGGCGACCAGCCGCTGCTGGCTGCGCTGCACCTGGTGCCCTAACTGGGCAGACTGGCCTTGCAGTTGCGACACCGCGGCGTGTTCGGCCTGCTGGCGGCGGGCCAGGCCTGCCAACTCCTGGTCCAGCTCGGCCAGTTGCTGGCGGCGCTGGCCAAGCCGACCCTGCAACTCGGCTCGCTCCTGTTCGCGCGCCGCGATGGCGTCCCTGGCCTGCTGAAGCTGCTCGGGCAGCTCACGCAGGGAGCGCTCGCGGCCCAGCACGCCTTGGTCGCGCCGGGGAGCCACGCTGCCGCCGCTGACGCTGCCGCCGGGCCGCACGATGTCCCCCTCCAGTGTCACCACGGTGGGGCGCTCCGGGTAGCTATCCAGCACGCGCCGCGCAGTGGGCAGGTCCTTGGTGACGACAACGCGGCCCAGCAGGTAGTCCAGCAGCTTGGCCAGCCGCGGCTCGGCCTTGACCAACTGCGAGGCCAGGCCGATCACGCCGGGGCCGCTGGGCGCGCGCATGGGCTGGCCGGGGCGCAGGGTGTCCAGCGGCAAAAAGGTGGCCCGGCCGCCGTTGCTGCGCTTGAGCCAGTCGATGGCCCGCTCAGCGTCGGCCCACTGCTCGACGATGATGTCCTGCAAACGGCCGCCCAACGCGGTCTCGATGGCCAGTTCCAGCTCGGCCGGCACCTGGAGCTGGTCCGCCACCGCGCCGACGATGCCTTGCAGCGGCGAGCCGCGCTGGTCGCCCAGGCTGCGCATGACGAAGCGAGCGCCGCCGCTGTAACCTTCGCCCTCGTCCTTGAGACGCTGCAAGAGGTCAAGCTGGTCGTGCAGACGGTCAGCGCTGCGCCGCAGGCCGGCCAATTGCTCAGCCTGCCGCGCCAGTTCGGCCTCGCCCTGGGCCATGGCCTGTACGAGGGCCTGGCGGCGGTCAGCCAGCGCAGCCCCTTCCTGCTCCAGTTCAGCCAGGCGCGCCTGGTAGGCAAGCACCTGCGGCGCCAGCTCGGCCTGGCTGGCCTGGGCTGCCCTCAGCTCGGCCTCCATGCGCTGGCGCTCCTCGTCCAGGCTGCGCTTGCGGCTGTCCTGTTCCAACAGCTTGCGCTCCTGGGCGGAGATCTCGTTCTGAAGCTGGACCTGGCGGCGCTGGGCCGCGGCCAATTGGCCCTGGCGGCTGCGGCGCTCGGCCTCGACCGTGTCCAGTTGCGATTGAGCCTCGGCGATGGCGGCCTGGAGCTGGCGCAAGGTGGCCTGCTCGGCGCCGGCCGCGCCCTCGGCCGTCTGGACCTGTTGCTGCTGGACGTGCAGACGCTCTTGCAGCGGCCCCAGCTCGCCCAGCAGGTCCAGCCGGCGCGCCTCCAGTTGACGCAGCCGCTCGTTGCTGACGGCCAGCTCCCGCTGCGTGGTCTCGGCCTGGCGATGCAGCAAGCTGCTCTCGCGGTGCCAGTCGCCCAATTGGTTGCGCAGTTCAGTATAACGCTTTCGCAGGTCGGCGTCGCGCTCGTCCAGGCGGCGCAGCAATCCGTGCCGCGCCTCGACCACAATGCGGGCGCTGTCCTCTTGCCCGCGCGCAGCTTCCAGCGCCAACAGCGCTCGATGCCAGCGATAGCCGTACCAGAGGCGCAACTGAGCATCCAGGTCGGCCTGGACCTGCATGCGCTCCTCGGCGCGGCGGGCCTGCACCTTGAGGTAGCGCAGGCGCGGCTCGGTCTCGCCCAGGATGTCATGCACCCGCTGCAGGTTGAGGCGGGTTTCTTCCAGCTCTCGCAGGGCCGTGGCGCGTTTGGCCTGGTGGCCGGTGATGCCTGCGGCCTCCTCTATCAAGGCGCGGCGTTCGTCAGGCTTGAGGGAGAGGGCCTGATCGATCAAGCCCTGGCCGATGACGGTGTAGGTGCGCTTGGCCAGGCCGGACTGGGCCAGCAACTCGCTGATGTCGCGCAGGCGAACGCGCGTGCCGTTGAGGTAGTACTCGTTTTCGCCGGAGCGGTAGGTGCGCCGGGTGACCACCACCTCGCCGTAGTCCACGTTGAGCCAGCCGTCGCTGTTGTCCAGGGTCAGGCTGGCCTGGGCCATACCCAGCCGGGCGCGCTCGTTGGAGCCGTTGAAGATCATATCTTCGCTGCGTTTGGCGCGCAGCCGGCCATAGGTCTGTTCGCCCAGCACCCACTGGATGGCGTCGGCGACGTTGGACTTGCCGCTGCCGTTGGGGCCGATGATGGCGGTCAGGCCGCCCTTGAAGACAAAATCGGTCTTGGCGGCGAAGGTTTTGTAGCCTTGGAGTTCCAGTTGTTTGAGTCGCATGGTCTGAGTAGGGCACGCGCGCCGGGCACTTCGGAAGTGCCCGGCGCGTACGTTACCCAACTGCTTTCTGTAGTATCATCTGGTAAAGCGGCGAGAGCAGGGCCTGCAAGATCACGCCCAACAGGATGGCGCCCAGGCCGGCCAGCAGCAGGCGCTTACGGGCTTTCACCCAGGCCGCCAGATAAGCCGGCCGCAGGTCCAGATTAGCAACGGGCTCGGCCAGCACTGCGCCGACGAGAAGGTAGCCCACCAGGCGCACGATCATCCACAGCGGCCAGGCGGCTACGGCCAGCAGGACAGGATTCTGAGCGCTGGCCAGCAGAGAAGCCACTGTGAAGTTGAAGCGGTCAAGCGCCACGGTCAGCAACAAGAGCCCACCCACGCCGCCGGTCAGCGCCATCGCCAGGGCGTAGAGCGCCAGATCGATCACCTGGCGGCCGTAGTCCAGCGCTGGCGCCATCTGCACCAGCGGGCCGCCCTCGATCCATGCCAACCAGGCCGTGCGGTATTCCAGCCCGCCCTGCACGGCGCGCGCGGCCGTGTCGGCAAAGAGCAGGCTGGCCACGATCACCGACAGCGACTGCACTACGACCCAGAAAAG
>JBFYTD010000549.1:0-2716 GCA_041300885.1 Anaerolineae bacterium
ATCAATATGTTCTGTGGTACCTGGAGAAGGAGGTGGCAGCGACGCTGGATCAGCCCAAATTCATCTTTACGATCACCCAGAATTCTCACTATCCCTGGGTGCCGCAGCCGGAGTTGGTCGACGATTGGCAGACGCTGAACCGGCCAGGCGAAGATCCGTCGGCGCCGCTGCCCGACCAGATTCCCTCCCAGGCCAAGCGCCGCAACTACATGAACGCGGTCGAGTATCAACTGCGCTTCCTGACCGACTTCATCCTCAAGAACGGCCGCGATAACGCGGTCTACGTGCTGATCGGCGACCATCAGCCGCAGCAGGTCTCACGGCATGACGATGGCTTCGAGACGCCTGTTCACATCATCAGCCGTGACGCAGGCTTTGTCGAGTCCTTGCGCGATTACGGATTTGTTGATGGCTTGATCGTGGATGATATCGTAGCTACCATGCGCCATGAGGGTTTCTATTCGCTGTTCATCCGCACGCTGCTGGCCAGCTATGGCCAAGGCGGCGGAGTATTGCCGGATTATTTGCCCAATGGGATCGTTTTGGATTTACCCGAAGCAGAGACTGAGTGACCATCAAGGAGACAAGATCATGGCACGAATCAAACAAACACATCTGTTGGCTTTGTTACTGCTGGCGGCGTTGCTGCTGGCAGCCTGTGGCGGCGCCGCTGCACCCGCACCTGTTGCTGCTCCCACGGCATCGCCGTCAGAGCCTGTAGCCCCTGCGCCCGAAGGCTTCCGCACCTTCACAATCGTCCCCGCAGAGTCAAAAGCCTCTTACATCGTCGAGGAGGAGTTCTTTCCTGACGCGCTGAGCAAGTACGGCATCGCTGTCGGCAAAGGCCAGACTGTCGGCAGCACGCAGGAAATCGCTGGCCAGCTTCAGCTCAACCTGGATGACCTGGCGTCTCCTCTGGGCGACAGCCGCTTCACGGTCCAGCTCAACACGCTAAGCAGCGACCAAGCCTTGCGCGACGGCTGGATGCGCTCCAGCGGCCCCCAGTTCAACCAGTTCCCCACGGCTGAGTTTGTGGCCACCGGCGTCGAGAACGCGCCGGCCAGCTATGTGGAAGGGCAGGAGGTGCAGTTTCAACTGCCCGGCAAC
Organism: Anaerolineae bacterium; assembly: GCA_041300885.1. Classification (GTDB taxonomy): domain Bacteria; phylum Chloroflexota; class Anaerolineae; order JAAEKA01; family JAAEKA01; genus JAAEKA01. The sequence continues at coordinate 1,108 of JBFYTD010000549.1, forward strand.
CTGACCGTGCGCGATATCACCCAGCCCGTAACCTTCGACGTGACGGCGATGCTGCAAGGCGACACCATCACCGGCACGGCCGTTGCCCGCGCCCTGCTGTCCGACTTCGAGATCGACCCGCCCAACTTCGCCAACACGCTGGTGGTGGGCGACGAGTTTGCCATCGAGGTGGAGATCACGGCGCGCGAGCAGTGAGATGACAGGGTGACAAGGTGACAAGGTGACAAGGTGACAAGGTGATTGACTTGTGATGGGCGACTCGCCGCCGGCGCCTGCAACCTGCCACCTGCAACTTTCAACCTGCCACTCCTTAGCTCTGTTCCAGATCGTGGAACAGCCAGTAGGCGAAGATCAGCAGGCTGACGAATAGCATCGACATGGCCCAGGTGTGCCAGTGGTCGATGGGATTGGTCAGCCTGCCCAGAACATCCCTTAGCAGCAGGCTGGGCTGGGTCAGCAGATCCCAACTGTTCCAGCGCACGTAGCGGCCCAGGTAGATGCCGAACCCGGCCGCGCCCAGCGCGGTTCCGGCGAAGAGCCAGCCACCCAGCCGGCTCCAGCGATCTGCTACCAAGCGCTGCATCCAGCGCAGCGACACCAGCCCCAGCGCCAGGCCGAAGAGCGCGAAGCTGAACAGCATCACCGTGTCGAACAGCACCGGCACGCGGCCATCCGGGGCAAGGTGCATCAGATCCGTCACCAAGTAGGGCGCGTTGGGCAGAAATACCAGCCAGGCCAGCCCTGGAACCAGGGCCAACGGCGAAGATCGCCGCGCCAAGCCCACCGCCAGCGCGGCGAACAGCAGGGGCAGCCAAGCCAGGAACAGGTTCCAGAGCAAGAAAGTAGAGGTTAACTGGCCGACGTAGATGCTGCGCGCTACGACCAGGAGCACGGGGAACCCCGCGGCCGCTGTCAGGCGGGCCAATGTCTGGAGTATAGTTCTATCGCTGTTCATGTCACCTCCTCAGGCGTCTCGTGGTTGCACGAAACGAACCGCTCTCAGGTTCACCTCACCCCCAGCCTTGACGCCCATTGCGTTTTGTGGCACACTGCCCTCGTAATCTTTGACGGCCATTGCACGAAAGGAGTTGCCAGGCAACAAAAACCTCACGAGAAGCACAGCGCCTGAACTGGGCTCAACGTTTCTGTAAGCTTGCTTAAGCATGCTTCGCTATGGCAGGCGCTGATTTCAGTCATCGCAGCGCATGCTGCCGCAACGTACCCCCAGTTGACGAGGTGGAGGTTCCCCGGCGCCGGCCAGGGGAAAATCGACAGTTCGGCGGATGCCTCCAGGGCCATGCCACGGCCCTTCGCTTCTCCTCACCCAAGCAGCGTAGCAAAGACGGCTGGCGACAGCCGGGACAAAAGCGCATGCAGTGGCAGACAACAGACCAGGTGATTAGGTGATTGGTTGATTAGTTGATTTTGACCGGTGACCGTTGTGTTCACCTATGTGTCAAGCCCAATCACCCAATCACCGATAAAACAATCACCCAATCAACTGACTCTTGAGGAGACCCCAACCATGTGCGGTATCGTAGGATACGTTGGCCCGCGCGCGGCGACGCCGATTGTCGTCAACGGGCTACAGCGTCTGGAGTATCGCGGT
>JBFYTD010000550.1:0-2662 GCA_041300885.1 Anaerolineae bacterium
GGCACGTGACCGCACACCACGTCGAGAGACAGCGAAGGATCCCGGCATCGCAGTTGGCAGGCTGGCGCAGCGCAGTAAGCGTGCGCAGGCCCGACTCCACCCATTGGATGCAATCTGATTACCGCGCGTTACCCCGGAACGGCGGTTGCAAACCCGCCGGCTGAAGCTGAGAAGGCCCCTCAGGGCCTGGGGAGTAGGCCCAGGACGTACTGGCCCCGCAGGGCCTGCGGAAGTGGGCTATTCGTCGTCCACCCCGTAGGGCGCCAATTCCTCGTCGATACGCAGCACGAACTTGTGCAGGTGCATGTTGGGAGCCTTGAGGTTGAAGTCGCGAATTTCCCGGTTGATGGCCGCGGCCTGTTGGCGAAAATCGCGCACGGCCGCCAGCCAGGCGCCCTCGATCCACTGGTGGCCGGCGCAGATCTCGGCATCGCGCGCCTCCAGGTAGCTGGCGTGGGCCTGCGCTAGCTTAGCGCGCGCCGCGGCAACATCTGCGTCGATCTTTTTGCCGTCCTCGATCCAGGGCAGGGTGTAGCCGGCGTTCCTGAGCAGGCCGTGGGTCAGCTCGTCGCTCTCGTCCAGGTAGGGGTTGCGTTCCAGGTTGAGCGGTTTGCCCTTGCCCGCCAGCGTGCTCCAGTCGATCTTGGCAATCTGCTCCTCGATCAGACTCTGCCAGTCGCGCGGCTTGGCCGGGCGCGGCTCGGCGTCCTGCTCTTCTTGGTACTGGCGGCGCAGTTGATCCTTGGATGTGGGTCTGTCGCTGTCGTTTGTCATAGCGTGCTCTGAGTTGATTGATGGGTAGTACTCAGGCGCCGGGCACTTTCACACGGCAAATAGAATCAAGTGCCCGGCACCGATGGGTGGCTGGCGGCTGCCAGGCGGCCCCGCGCCAGCGCTGTATGGATTGCGCCGTCCGGCCGCAACTCGCTCTGGAACAGCACTATCTCCTCAACCGGCACGACGCCCAGCTCGCCGGCCTCTGTTCGCTCCAGCAGGTCAGCCAACGTCTGGCGCTCAGCGGGCGAAATGCGGTCATTGACGCGGCCCAGGGTCAGGTGGGGGCTGAAAGGGCGCGTCTCGCGGGCAAAGTCCAGCCGGGCCATCTGCAGGTCGATCGCCCGCTGCACACCCGCCAGCGGCTTGGGCATGTCGGGCACGCCCACCCACAGCACGCGCGCCCGGCGCGGGTTAGGAAAGCAGCCGAAGCCAGCGATGCGCAGAACAAGCGGCTCGAAGCCTGCGGCCGCTGCCAGCACGCCCTGCGTCACAGCCTGTACCCTGTCCTCTGGCGTGTCACCCAGAAACTTCAGCGTCAGGTGGATGCCGTCCGGGTCGGTCCAGCGCACGACTTTGGGCGGCAGGCGCCGCTTCAGGTCAGCCTGCAAACGACCCAGGGCCTGTTTGACCTCAGGGCTGAGCTCAATCGCAATGAAAAGACGCAGGGGCTTGGATGCCATCGCTTCACTCATCACGCCTCAGCAGATCGGCCGCCGTCTCGCGCCGCTGGATCAGCCGGGCCTGGCCGTGCTCGACCCAGACCACGGCTGGCCGCAGGGCTGCGTTGTAGTTGCTGGCCATGCTGAGCTGGTAGGCGCCGCTGGCCGGCACGGCCAACAGGTCGCTCATCCGCAGCGGAGGCAGGTCGATGGCGTGGATCAACACGTCCCCGGTCTCGCAGTAGGGGCCGGCCACATGGACGCGCTGCGTGGGTTCGTCGCTGAGGCGATTGGCCAGCAACGCGCTGTAGCGGGCGTCGTACAGGGCCGGCCGCGGGTTGTCGGCCAGCCCGCCGTCGATGAAGGCGTAGATGACGTCGCCGGCCTGCTTGACGGCGCCGACGCTGTAGAGCGCCACGCCCGCGCGCGCCACAAGGCTGCGTCCCGGCTCCAGCACCAGCCGCGGCAGCGCAAGGTCATGGCGCTGGCAGCCCGCGACGACCGCGGCGGCCACCTGGCCCACGTACTCGTCGATAGTGGGCAGCCCTAGCGCCTGTTGCGGCTCGTAGGGGACAGCCCAGCCGCCGCCGGGACTCAGCTCGGCCAGCCGCCAGCCTGTCGCCGCATGCAGCCGCGCGGCCAGCCCCAACAGCCGCTGCACCGCCAGCGCCAGGGGCGCGGCCGCGCGCAACTGGCTGCCGACGTGGCAGTGCAAGCCCAGCAGCGCCACACCCGGCATCGCCAGCGCCTGCCTGGCCACCGCCTCGGCCGTGCCGTCGGCCAGCCCCAGACCGAACTTGGAGGCGGCGTGGCCGGTGCGGGTGTGGCCGTGGGTGTCCGCGTCCACGTCGGGGTTGACGCGCAGCCAGATGGGCTGGCGGGCGCCTCGTGCCAGCGCCAGCTCGTTCAGCACGGCCAGCTCGCCGGCATGGTCGACCACGATGCGGCCTACGCCCGCCGCCAGCGCTGCTGCCAGCTCGGCCGGCTGTTTGTTGTTGCCGTGGAAGTGAATGCGTTCAGCCGGAAAGCCGCCATGCAGCGCGATTGCCAACTCGCCGGCCGACACCACGTCCAGGCCCAGCCCGTGCGACGCAGCCCAGCGGGCGGTGGCCGTGTTGAGCCATGCCTTGGCCGCATAGGCAACCTCCCACGCGGCCGGATAGGCATTGGCTAACGCCGCCTGGTAGGACGCTGCTGCGCGGTCCAGCGTGGCCGCGTCGTAGATG
>JBFYTD010000078.1:0-7797 GCA_041300885.1 Anaerolineae bacterium
GAAGGCCAGAGCGGCGAGGTCGATGTCTCCTCCTGCGCCCTGGCTGGCCAAGTCTGGCGCTGGGGCATGGAAAAGCAGCGTGTCGTCGTCGCGGTAGACAGGCAGTCCCAAGCCCTGAGTCAACAGGAGGCCCGCGGACTCAAAAAAGCCTGGATGCTCAGCATGGCGGTGTACCACGACGTATTCGATGCCTTGGGCTGTCAGCAGCGCGCCGGCGTTGCGAATATCGTCCGGCCAGGCGCCGGCCAGCACCTCATCCGGTCCGGGCCATTCGACCAGGTTCTGCCAATCGCCCGCAAAATAGCTTGTCCAGTCGAGCGAAAAGAAGCGCCGGACGAAGGGCAGTGTACGCTCCGGTTCATGCAGGCGCTCCGGCCGCCTGCCCAGGTATCCCGAGATTAGTGGCTTCTGATGAAAGGTCTGGTAGTACATCGCCCAACTGGTCTGCTCCTGAAAGATTTCTCCAGCCGGCAGGTCAAGCACAGCCCCGCGGCCCGGTGCGGCGGCGATCTGCTGGTAGGCTGGGGGCAGCGCTGCGCTGGAGCTGGGGTAGGGAAAAGCGACCATCATACTCACGAGCAGCAAGCCCGACCAGGCCGCGAGGAGGGATCGACGCAGGCGTTGGTTGCCTGGCCGGGTCAAGCGACGGCTGAAGAAGATCATCGTCAGCACGGTGCAAGCAATCACCGTGGTGATGCCGATCCGGGCCGGCGCTCGAAAGGCATAGCTGCCGGGCAAGAGCATGAACAAGTGATAGGGCATCCACTCCAGGATGATGGTGCGCCAGAAGCGCAGCATCGGTCCAAACGACAGCAGCAGCGTCGTCAGCGCCAGGGCGAGCCAGAAGCCAACCGGCCGTGTTTGCTGCCTGCGCACGACGAGCCAGCTCAGGCCAAGCAGGAGCGGCGCCAGCCCAAAGAACAGGGTGCTTTCGACCAGGTAGCCTGAGGTGAAGCGCTCATAGATCCCGGCAGTGACGTTGTGCCACAGGGGGTTATTCCTGGGTGGCAACAGCCAGGACAGAACGTCCGCCGTGTAGACGTACACCGAGGCGCTGGCTGCGCGCGCGGCCGCTTTGACGTCCTCCGGGGCTGCCAGGAAGTTGATGTAAAATGGCGCAATCATGGCGCCGGAAATGCCGAGGGCCAGAACAGCCAAGCCGATGTGCTGGCGAGTGATGGCCGAGCGGCGAGTCAGGATCAAATAGAGCAGGCCAATGCACCCGACCGGGAACAGGAAGTATGCTACATAGTAAGGCGAGGAGAGGGCCACCAGCCCGATGGCCACGCCCGCTGCTGTGGCCCGTCGCACGGTTGGCTTGCGCCAAAGGCCGATGGCCAGAACCAGCGAGAGGGGCATCCATTGCGTGGTAGCCAGGCTGAGATGGTACAGACTGTGCATGCCTCGATAGGCGCAAAAGGCAAAGATCAGCCCCCCAATGAAAGCCAGCAGCCTTTGGCCTTCGAAGCGTGCAGGTGAACCGTGCAACAGCGCAGGCGGGCTGGAGCTGGCAGACGCCGGGCCTGGGCCGATCACCTGCAAGATCAGCAAGTACATGCAGTAGCCCGACAGGATGAACGTGCTCAGAATGAGCACGTTGTAGGCGACCACCGGACCAAAGGCGGCCTGCAACGGTATCGCAGCCAGTTCGTTGAAAGGTGATTGCCAGGTAACCGGCACGTCGGTCACGGGGTGATAGATCAGATCCGTGGTCAATGGGGACTGGCGGAGGTCGACGATGGCGTGTTTGAACCACCACAGTTGCCACACAAACCAGGGCGCGTCTCCACCGCCAGGGATGTGCGAGGTCAGACGCACAGCCGTGGGAAAGGTGAAGAAGACGGTGATCAGGCTGTAGCCAAGCACAGCCAGCATGTGGTGGCGCGCATTCTTGCGGGGCATGGGCGACCCTGGTGCAGGGCAGAACAGCGCTCGCCCTGCCTGGTGTGTGTCAAGCTTGCCTGGTGCGCCGTTTCGTCAAACCAGCGACTGGCGGGTACAATGGGCACGGCGGCAGGCTCGGCTGCATAGCGCGCCGCGCCTTGGCGACTGCTCTGTCAGCAAGAAGCTACAATACCGCAACTGAAGACCCATGTCAAGAAACGCCGAACCTCAGCCAGCCGCCAGCCGGGCGCGCCGTTCCCTCTGGAAGCCGCTGCAAAGCCTGGTCGTTCTGGTAATCCTGGCCTTCTGGGCCCGGTTTCTTCTGAACAACTGGGACCAACTGGCCAGCTACCCGTGGCGGCTCTCCGGACTCTCCTTGCTGCTCGCTTTGGCCGTGTTGATGGTGCAGATTCTGCTGGTGGGCACCGTGTGGTGGCGGGCGTTGGCCTTGGTAGGCACGAGGTTCACCTGGCGCTATGGCCTGGCAATCTGGCTGCAGGCGCAGTTGGCGCGCTACGTGCCGGGCGGCGTGTGGGAGTACGCCGGACGCTATGCCCTGAGCGCCCCGGGCGGCGCTGGCAAGCGCACGATGGCGGCCAGCATGGGGCTGGAAATGGCGCTGCAAGTGTTGAGCGCTGCGGTCTTCCTGGCAGTGGCATTGCTGCTGCGCCAAGATGCCCTGCCCACGAGCTATCTGGCCATGGCCGGGCTGATCATACTGGGCAGTGTTCTGTTTTTGTCACCGCCGATCTTTGGCCGCCTGGTGAATCTGGCGCTGCAGTTGCTGCGACGACCTCCGCTGCCCTTGAATATCGCCTACACCGATATTACGCTGCTGTTCCTGCTGGCTTTGCTGGCACATGCTCTGAGCGGGCTGGGTTTTGTCTTGTTTGTCAATGGACTGACCCCGGTAGACTGGTCGACGGCGGGGCTGCTGGCCAGCGCTTTCGTCGGCGCCTGGTTGATCGGCTACCTGGCGGTCTTTGTGCCCACCGGCATCGGCGTGCGTGAGGGGGCGCTGGTCCTGCTGTTGGGCGGCGTTCTGCCTGTGACGGTGACAGCGGCGGCCGCGCTGGGCTATCGGGTCTTGATCGCGCTGCGTGACCTGGTGGCGGCGTTGGGGGGCATGGCGATGGGACGCCACGATGCCATCAGCCCTGCCGGCCAGGAAACCAACCGCGCGCCGGAATGATTCGGGTCAGGACAGACCATACAGCGCCAGTGTCTGCTGCAGGATCGCCTCCCAGGAGAAATGGTCTCGGGCGAAGCAATAGCCGGCTTGCCCCAGCGTGTCTGCCAGGGCGGGATCGGCCAGCAATCGGTCGATGGCCGCGGCCAACATGGCAGGATTGCGCTGTTCCACCAGCAGACCCGTCGCGCCATCCTGCACGATGTCGGCCACGCCCCCTACCCTGGTCGCCACCACCGGCTTGCCGTAGCGCATAGCCTCCAGCGAGACCATGCCCAGCATCTCGGTGTCTCCGCTGCTGTCGACGATGGCCGGTAGAACGAAGACCTGGCAGGCCTGGTAGTGTCGTTGGAGTTCAGCGTCCGAAACACGTCCGGCGAAGGTCACCCGGTCCTCCAGATGCAGGGCATGCACGTGGCGCTCCAGTTCCGGGCGTTCGTGGCCCTCGCCGACGATGACCAGATGGGCGTTGGCGCTGGTGAGCTGCGTCATGGCCTCGATCAGGTAGGCGTGGCCCTTGCGCGCGATCAGGCGTCCCACGGTCAAAATCATGCCTGGCTCGCCGGGCGTTGATGAGCTTTCAGGGGGCACGGCGATGCCATACGGGATCACGCGCGGCGTGACACCGGTCACACGCTCGACCTCCCTGGCCGTAAAAGACGAGATCGCAGCCACGTCTGCACACTGGCGGGTGAAGGCGCGCACCAGCGGCTTGACAAACTTGAAACGGCGCGACATCACCAGGTCGGCCCCATAAAACGTGGCTACCAGGCGGCCGCGGCCGGCCCAGCGGGCAAACAGCCCCGGCAGGCCCTGCGGCATCGGCCAGTGGACGTGAATGATGTCAGGGCGGGCGGCGCGACCCAGACGCCAGGCCGCCAGCGCGCCGGCCAGCAGAAACGTGGGCAGGAGCAACAGATAGCGGGGATTGCGGCGGATCTTGTTGGGCGCGCCCTCGTCGTGCGTCAGTGTCTCCCAGCGGGCCGGCGCGTAGCGAAAGCGATGCACCTGAAAGCCGTGGACCGTGTGGCTGCCCTGGCCGGCATAGGCGGGCGCGAGGATTTCGATGGCCAGCCCGCGCTGGCGCAGCATGGTAAGCAGCTCCACCAACCACGGTGAATGCGGGTCGCCCTCCCAGCGCGGAAAGTTGGTGGTGACGATCAGAACTTTTGTCATGCCCTACGCCCGCCCTCACCCCGCCTTGTCTGTGGTGCGCTCTGGCTGCAGGTTACGAATATCCAACTCCAATTCCCGGATCTGCTCGCTCTGGCTGACGATAAGTTCAGCCACGAAGCCGACCAGGATCAGCAGCAGGCCGCTCAGGCCTAGCACACTGGCGGTGATGAACACCGGCCGGATCTGGGTCTGGGCCAAGATGTAATAGGCAGCCAGGACCACATAGGTGATGCCGGCCGCTGCCAGCAAGGCTAAGCCCACGCCGCCAAAGAAGCGCATCGGCGCCTGGCTGAAGGTCAGCAGAAACCTTACTACCAGCACGTCCAGGAAGGAGACGGGGATACGGCCCAGGCCAAATTTCGAGCGGCCAGCCTGGCGGCGGTACCAGGTGGTAGGCACCTCGCCGATGCGGAAGCCCTGGTAGGCCGCGATCTGCAAGAGGAAGCGGTGCCAGTCGGAGCGCAGCGGCGGCAGCGATTCGATCACCTCGCGGCGGAACGCCTTGATCCAGTTCATGTCGTGGACGGCGACGGGGAACAGGCGCTGCGAGACGCGGTTATAGATGCCTGAGGCGAAGACCTTGCCATCGTCGCGGCCCTGGCGCCAACCGGCCACGACGTCATAGCCCTCTTCCAGCTTGGCCAGCAGCTTGGGTATGTCCTCCTCGGGGTCCGATTCCAGGTCGGCCGGCAGGAAAACGATCAACTCGCCGCGCACGGCGCGGAAGCCGGTGCGCAGCGCAGCGGTCAGGCCGCGGTTGCGGCGGTGGCGCAGCAGGCGCAGGAAGGGGTAGTCCTGGACCAGGCTGGCTGCCAGGTCGCCCGTGCCGTCGGTGGAGCCGTCATCGATGAGCACCAGCTCGCAGGCGCGGCCGGCCAGCGTGGGGCTATCGAAGGCTTTGGCGACCTTGTCCAGCAGCGTTGGGATGTTGCCGGCCTCGTTGCGCGCCGGGATCAGCACCGAGATATCGATCGGAACAGGTAGGGGCATGACTGTGCTCATGGAACAAAGGGAGTGGACTTTTACGGTACGGCCAGCCCACCGGCGCCATTATAACACCGCAGGCGCGGCGCGGTCAACTGTCATGAAGCGCAGCGCATCGCCAGCGGGAGGGCAAACAGCGTAATTTCGTTGGAAATTCGCCGAAATTGGGGCTTGAATTTTGCCAAAGTTTCTGCTATAATAGAACCATCGGTGCCCGTTCGACGATATTTCCCCCCCAATCGTTGAGCGGGCGCTTCTGCGTCTGTCGCCTACCGATACTTCCTCCCAGATCATCTGCTGGAGGATGATCACTGTCCAGCCCACGAGAGGGTTTTATGCTCCAACTAACCAACAAAGTTGCTATCATCACCGGGGCCTCGCGCGGCATCGGTGAGGCTATCGCAGCGACCTACGCGCAAGCCGGCGCTGCGGTCGTGCTGACCAGCCGCAAGATGGAGAACGTCGGCCCGGTGGCTGAGGCTATCCGGGCGGCCGGCGGCCGCGCGATCGCCATCGCCGCGCACGCGGGCGACCAGGCTGCGGCCGAGGCGGTGGTGCAGGCCGCGCTGGCCGAGTTTGGCCGCGTCGACATCCTGGTCAACAACGCGGCAGCTAACCCCCACTTCGGCCCTATCCTGACCGCCGAGGCCAGCCATTGGGACAAGATCTTCGAGGTCAACGTCAAGGGCTATTTCTTCATGATCAAAGCCGCGGCGCCCCTCATGCAGACGCAGGGCGGCGGCAAGATCATCAACATGGCCAGCATCGCGGGCATCAACCCTGGGCCGCTGATGGGCGTCTACAGCGTCAGCAAGGCGGCGGTGATCATGCTGACCAAGGCGCTGGCGGCTGAGCTGGCATCGGCCAACATTCAGGTCAACGCTATCGCCCCCGGCTTCATCAAGACCAGGTTCTCGGCTGCGCTGTGGACCAACCCCAGCCTCAGCGCGGGCATCGAGCGGCTAACCCCGGCCGGCCGCATTGCCGAGCCGGATGAGCTGACCGGCGCGGCGCTCTACCTGGCCTCGGACGCGTCCAGCTTCACCACGGGCAGTGTGTTGGTCGTGGATGGAGGGATCACGCTAGGGGCGCTGCCGCTGGGCTAGGCCGCGGCGTTGCCCATGCCAAACGCCTGCCGGATGTCCGGCAGCAGCAGGTAGACGAAGATGATAATCGACAGGGGGGCGCTGGCCACGGCCTGCACGATGCCCACGCCGTTGACGATGTTGACCACCACGCCCACCACGGTGAGGCCGGTGGCTACCATGCCCGCCCACCAGGCCCACGGCCGCAGGTTCCACGCGCCGTAGGAGACGAGCAGCCACACCAGCGGTCCAGCCGCCAGCAGTAGCCCGCCGCAGACCACGATCAGTCCCAGCCCGCCGCTGAACAGCGCGCCGATGCCGCCGCCGATGATCACCAGGCCCGGCACGCATAAGCCCAGCAGGCCGTTGATGAAGGACAGGATGGCGATGATGGTGACACCCAGGGGGCGATTCATGATTCCTCCGTTTCAGTCATAGTGATAGCGGCAAGACACGATGATGATTTCTTCAGTTGTGACTCGGTAGACAAGCCGGTGTTCTTCCGTGATCCGCCGGGACCACAGGCCTTGCAGGTTACGCCTGAGAGGTTCGGGCTTTCCCAGACCCTTGAACGGATCTCGCAGGATGTCGCGTATAAGTTTGGCGATACGTTGGTGAGTTTTTGCGTCCTCCGCTGCCCACCAGACGAAGTCCTCGAACGCCGTCGGCAGAAACGCAATTTGCCTCATAAGTCCGCAGCGGTGACGTAGATGTATGAAGACCGATCGTCCAGGTCTCGCAGCGCCTGCATCAGGTGACTACGATTGGCCTCTGAAGACAGCAGATAGTCGGTGGTGTCCTGCTCGCCAGGCTCCATGAGCACGATCACATCAACCAACGTCCCCGTTGGCAGATCAGGAGCAGTGATCTCAACTTTTCCGTGCTCTCCCACGATTGCCTTTTGTCGAATTCCTGCGATCATAGCGCCTCCAGCGTATTCCGTACCAGATAACTCGCGTCACTCTGCTCGCCATTATACCGGAGAAAGCAGTGGATAACAAACAGGGTCAATGTCTACCGGAATGCGACTGGCAGCGACCTGGCTCAACATGCGTTGCGCCGCTGCTATTCCTCCTTTCCCGTGTAGCATCCGCAACAGCATCTCAAGCTCCAGCCGGCTGTGCTTGACGGCAGCGGCTAAAGCGAAAGGAAACAGCGGCCCGCGGCCGGGGTTGTCCAGGTTCATGGCCTCGTGGTCGTCGGCTGGCAGCAGATGCCGCCGATGCCAGCGGCCATAGAGCGGGACCCTGCAGGCCAGGAAATGCAGCACGTTGCCCTTGCCGGAGACCAGCCCTGGCACGGTCAGTGGATCCAAGCACGGCTCGATCTGCTCGGGCGTACAGCGCTCCAGCCCGCCGTGCGCATCAACCCACAGCGCCGCCCAGTTGGAATGGGCGTAAAAATCCTGCCGGCCATGCAACAGGCGACCAAAGGCTGCCAGCGCGGCCGGCCGGTCCTCGCGGTCGATCAAGGCGGACA
>JBFYTD010000551.1:0-2711 GCA_041300885.1 Anaerolineae bacterium
GCGACCCGGCCCAGCGCATCGGTCGAAATCTATCGGGTGGTGCAAACCGGCACGCAGTACGGCCGGTACTTCCCGCGCCAGGTCGAGCCGGTTGGCCACGGCCAGGCAGACGTCGACGGCCGCTTCAGCATCAGCACCGGGCAGGGCGCGGGCGCCCAACTTGTCGCCACGGCGACCGTAAACGGCAGCACGTCCGAGCTGTCGCAGCTACAGCGGCCGGTGATCTTCGTGCATGGCATTGGCGGCTCGTGGCTGCGCAGCGCCACGGACGAATGGCTTTGGCTGCCGCCGGCCGGCAGCAGCAACACTGTCAACGACCGGCTGGCGCGGCTTTCTTTGGATGCGGGCGGCGCCAGCCTGGAGCCGGTCACCGTCAACGGAGTGATCGAGCTGGGCGGCTATGCCGTCTACGGCCCGGTGCTAGAGTGGCTGGACGACCACGGCTATAACCGCACGCCCGACAACCTTCTGGAGAACGACATCTACGCCTTCGCCTACGACTGGCGGCTGGGCCTGGCCCCGCGCGCCGACGAGCTCATGACCTGGGTCGATGCCCTGGCCGACCCGCTCAACGGCGCCGTTGCGTCCTCGTGCGAGGTCGACATCGTGGCGCACAGCATGGGCGGCATGGTGTCGAGCCTGTACGTTCGCTCCAACCCCGAGCACAGCCGTGACCATGTGCACCGGCTTATCACCCTGGGCACCCCCTATCTAGGCACTCCCCAGGCCGCCCAGGCGCACACCAAGGGCTACGTCTTCGACCTCGACAAGAAGTATTTCTGGGTATCCTTCGACTGGGGACGCATGGTGCAGATGGCGCGCAACCTGACTGCTGGATACACGCTGATGCCTAGCCCCAACTACTTCGCAGCCAGCGGCATCTGGGGCTACCTGCGGGATCTACGGGCCCAGCCCGTGGCCGGCTATGCCGACACGTTTGCCTTCCTGACCGCGCCCAAGGTGGACGGCGCAGGAGAACCGTTGGGACTGGCGCGCAACGGTGGGCTGTGGGCCTCGGAACAGGCCGCCGTCCACGATCAAATCGACGACTGGAGCGGCTGGTCCGGCCCGCCGCAGATCTTCCGCATCGTCGGCAACATCGGCAAAAGCACAGCTGTGGAGTGGCGGCTCGGGCCGTTGTCGTCCAACTGGCTGGGACAGACTGACTTGCGCCGGGAGCCGGGCGACACCGACACCCACGTCTTTTGGCGCTCTGGCCAGTACGCATGGCTTGGCCCCGGCGACAAGACGGTCGCGCTGCCCAGCGCTACCCTGGGACGCGGGGTCGGCGCCGACTTCTCCGGCGTGGATAATTGGTGGATCCGGCCGCACGACACATTCGCCGAGGATCATCTGGGGCTGGTGACTGAAGACGCCAGCCTGACCCGCATGACCGACATTCTGGCGGCGAGCTTCACCGTGCCTGCCAACGCAAACCTGGAAAGCGCGGCCACGCCAGAGGCTGCCAGCGAGGACCTGTTCTACATCTTTGGCTCGGCGCCCATTGCCGTACACGTTTGGGATGACCTGGGTAACCATACGGGGCCGGTCACCCCCACGCATTTCAGCGAGATCGAGTACAATGTGCCGGGCGTCGCCTACTGGCACAACGATCTGGCCGTCAGTCTGTCGCTGCAGCGCGGCACGCCCTACACGCTGACCGTCGAAGCGCCGGTGGTCGCAACCCGACTGCGCATCGTGCGCGTGATCCCAGACTCCGCCGGTCTCACGGAGCAAGTCTTGTTTCCCGATCAAACCGTGGCGCTGAACGGCAGTCTGCGGCTTTTGCTGGACGCGGCGGGCGCGCCGTCGACTGCCGCGCTGGAGGTTGACGGCGACGGCGACGGCGGCTACGAGGGCTGGCTGCCGCCAGCCGAGCAACTGACCAGCGCACAGACCGGCCCGGATGTCCCCGAACCCTACCCCTGGTCCATTGCGGCCACGGCCGTGGTGACCGACACCGCCAACAAGCTGGTCGAGGTCACTGTGCCGGCCGCCGGTGCGATCTGGCAATGGCAGGCCAGCGCCGACGTACCATGGATCACGCCGGCAGCCACATCTGGACAGACGCCCGACACCGTGACGGTCACGCTGGCGTCAACCACGCTGCCGGCAGGAGTCTACACAGGTACACTGGTAATCGCGCTGAGCTACGGCGACTACCAGGTGGACTATCCTGTCACGATCCGGCTGACGGTCAGCGGCGGCAATCTGGCGGTGACGCTGGCGTCGTTCAGCGCCGAGGCCCAGGCAGGCGGCATCCTGGTAAGCTGGGAGACAACCAGTGAGATCGGCAACGCGGGCTTCAACCTCTACCGATCCGACTCTGCCAACGGCCCCAGGAGCCAGCTCAACCCTGCGCTGATCCCATCGCAGTCGCCGGGCAGCACGCAGGGCGCCAGCTATAGCTACGTGGACGCGCAGGTCGATCCAGGCCAGACCTACTGGTACTGGCTGGAGGACATCGCGCTCAGCGGCGCGGCGACGCTGCACGGGCCGGTGAGCGCTACGGCCAGCGCGCCGACAGCCGTCACCCTGGCAGAGATCAGCGCCGGCCAGCTACCAGCGCCTCTGCCAGCCGGCCCGCCGCTGGCTGCTGCGCCCGCGGCAATTGCATTGCTGATCAGCGCCGGCTGGGCTACCCTGCGCCGGCGGCGCTAAGGCGCGTGATTCCGTTGGTGGTCCAGCCCTGGAAGGCTGGACCAGATCGG
>JBFYTD010000552.1:0-2710 GCA_041300885.1 Anaerolineae bacterium
AGTTCGACTTCTCCGAGAAGTCGAACTCCTGGCCCGGCATACCCTGCTGATTTCAGCCCGGCGGTCGCGACTGGCGGCCGCTCTCATCACTTTCAGTCCCAGGAGGACATATGAAGGCTACACGCAAACTCTTTGGTGCTCTGTTGATCCTGACCCTGGCTAGCCTGGTGGTCTGGATGCCGGCCGATCTGGCCGGCGTCGCCGATCAGTCTGGTCAGCGCAGTCCAGCCGGCATCAGCCTGCTGGCAGCGCCCGACGTACAAACCGCCCCCGGCCTGGACCACTGGGTCGGCGAGGCGGTGACGCCGGTGCTCACGCTGGCCGCACGCGATTTGCCGCCCAGCAAGCTGCTGCCCACCCTCGACCGCGAGATCAACCCGCGCATGAACTTCGGCCCGCAGCCGGAGAAGGACTTCGACCCGCCCAACGGGCCCGATCCGCTGCTGGCCGTGCAGGCGGCTGCGCCCGAGGCCGCGCCCGATGGCTTCAGCACGCCGATCTTCAACTACAACGGCCAGGGCTACACCTTCCTCAACCCGCCCGACACGGTGGGTGACATCGGCAAGGATCACTACATCCAGATGATCAACGCCACCGAGGTGGCTATTTACAACAAGAACACCGCCGCGTTGATCCAGTCGTTCTCGTTGAGCACGCTGGGCGGCTGCGCCACCGGCAACGGCGACCCGATCGTGCTCTACGACCAGTTGGCCGATCGCTGGTTCCTCAGCGAGTTCGGCCCCGGCAACTCGCTCTGCACCTACGTCTCGCAGACGCCTGACCCGACCGGCGCCTACTATTCCTATCAGTTCAACACGCCCAGCTTCCCCGACTACCCCAAGTACGGCGTGTGGCCTGACGCCTACTACGCCACCACCAACGAGAGCAGCCCGGCGATCTACGCTATGAACCGCGCCGCCATGTTGGCCGGTACGCCCGCGACCTCGCAGCGCTTCACGGCGCCCGGCCTGGCCGGCTTCGGCTTCGAGGCGCTGACGCCGGCCGACCTGGACGGCATGACCCCGCCGCCGGCCGGCTCGCCTGGCATCATCATGCGCCACGTCGACACCGAGGCCCACAGCGTGCCCGGCTACCCCGCCACCGATATCCTGGAGATCTGGGCCTTCAGCGTCAACTGGACTACGCCGGCCAGCTCTACCTTCAGCAAGATCGCCGACATCCAGACGGCCGAGTTCGACTCGACGCTGTGCGGCCTGACCTCCTTCTACTGCATGGGCATGCCGGGCGTGACCCAGGGCGCCACCAGCTCGCTAGACCCGCTGCGCGAGGTGATCATGAACCGCCTGGCCTACCGTAACTTCGGCGCACATCAAACGCTGGTGGGCAACTTCGTCACCGACATCGGCAACAACATCGGCGGCAAGCGCTGGTTCGAGCTGCGCAAGACCGGCGCCGGGCCGTGGACGCTGTACCAGGAGGGCACCTACGCGCCCACCACGACCGACAACCGCTGGATGGGCGGCATCGCCATGGACGGCTCTGGCAACATCGCCTTGGCCTACAACGTCTCCAGCCAGACCGTCTATCCGTCGATTCGCTACGCCGGCCGCCTGGCCTCGGACCCGCTGGGCACGCTGCCGCAAGGCGAGTACACGCTGGTCAACGGCTCGGCCAACAACGGCAGCAACCGCTACGGCGACTACTCGGCCATGGGCATCGACCCCATCGACGACTGCACCTTCTGGTTCACCGGCCAGTGGAACGACGCCAGCCAATGGAAGACCCGCATCGGCGCCTTCAAGTTCGACGCCTGCGGCACCACCAACTTCACGCTCAACGTGACGCCTGACAGCCAGCAAGTCTGCTTGCCGGCCAACGCCACCTACACGGTCGCCACGGCGGCAGTGGGCGGCTTCAGCGGCAACGTCACCCTGAGCGCGGTTGGCAACCCCGGCACGGCTACCTTCACGCCCAACCCGGTGACCCCGCCTGGCAATAGCAGTTTGGTCATCAGCGGCGCAGCAGCCGGTTCTTACAGCTTCGACGTCTACGGCACCAGCGTGATCACCCCCAGCCTCGTGCAGAGCAAGACTGTGGCGCTGGAGGTGGTGGCGGCCGCGCCGGCCGCGCCGACCCTGCTTACCCCGGCCAACGGCGCGAGCAACGTACCGGCCGCGCCGACCTTCACCTGGACCGCCGTGGCTGGCGCGTCATCTTACAGCATCGAGGTGGCGACCGATGCAGGCTTCAGCAACATCGTGGCCTCGGCCAGCGGCCTGGCGAACCCCACCTGGACCGCCAACGTCACGCTGAACACCAACACCACACACTACTGGCGGGTGACTGCCGGCAACGCCTGCGGCACGAGCGCGACCTCCAGCGTCTTCAGCTTCACCACGGTGGCCGCACCGGGCGACTGCACCACGGGCACCACGCCCAACGTGCTCTACACCTATGGCTTCGAGGCTGGCGCATCCGGCTGGACCACTCCGGCCGGCGTGGGAACCAACACGTGGGCCATCGCCACCGCCAACCCGCACAGCGGCGCCAACCACTACCGCGGCGCCGGCCCGGCCTCGGTCACCGACCAGCGGCTGGTCTCGCCGGCTGTTCTGCTGCCCACGGGCGAGAACCCGGTGGTGCTCAAGTTCTGGCACCTGCCCAACCTGGAGAACAGCAGCGCCACCGCCTGCTACGACGGCGGCATCCTGGAGGTGTCGACCGACGGCGGGACGACCTGGACCCAGGT
>JBFYTD010000553.1:0-2707 GCA_041300885.1 Anaerolineae bacterium
GCTGGCCGAAGTAGCGGGCGAACTCGGCGATCGAGAGGCTGTCGTAGGCGATGCGCTTGCGGCGGGTTTCCAGGTAATCGGTCTCGGTGAGGGAACAGAACGGCTTGGGGGTAACGCAGGCCACGCCGTCGTCGGCCAGCCAGCCACGCAACTGCCGCGCCAGCCCACGCGGCAGCCAAGTCTCATTGTCCACGGCCGCTACCACCGCCCGCGCGCCGGTGACCTGGCAGACGTCCGGGATCAGCTCGGCTACCCCTTTGTGTTCCTGAAAGGCCAACACCAGGTCCGCCGACGGCAGATCGGCCGGCACGTAGTCCTCCGGGTAGTCGATGAAGGGAGGCAATACAGTCGGCGCCTGCCAAATCTCAACTTGCCAGCCTTCGGGCGCGTGCTGGCGGATGTTAGCGGCGTGGCGGCGGCCGTAGTCGCCGGTGATGATGGCCAGGATGCGCATAGAGAGATTCCTTCTATATTATGCCAACTTTGATTGAGGAGTAGGCATCACGAGATGCCGTTCGCACGTGGGCGTGCGAACTCCTCAGATCTTTAGGCGCCGGTGGGCTTGATGCGCGGCCAGGCGTTGGCGGCGAAAGCCACGGCCGCGCCGGCCTGCAGCAGCCGGCCCAGCACAGCCAGCCAGGTGAACGTCGGCAGTGGGACAGCGGCGACCACCAGCAGCACGCCCGCGTTGAGCAGCCAGAACGCGGCCCAGGCGGCCGGCGTGTTGCCGCGCTGCTGCTGGAAGCGCGGCAAGATCCAATAGGCGACGCCCATGGCCAGCTGCAGCAGCCAGCCCACCAGCAGCAGCTCGATGTGCGCCGGCCGCCAGCGCCAGACCTGCGGCTCAAAGGGGATGCCCTTGTGGGCCAACAGCAGCGCGCCGAAGGTGAAGCCTGCCAGCAAGTATAGCAGCGCCATGCGGATGAACCAAACGCTCAGCCGGGGCATCTCAGCGCTCCTTGACTCGTCCCCAGGTGTTGGCGACGAAGCCTGCGCCGGCCAGCCATTGCAGCAGGGCCGACGCGCCCAGCAGCCAGCCCCACAGCGGCGCCGGATCGACGGCGCGCGCCGGCTCGCCCACGACCCGCAGCAGTAGGCCGGCGTTGAGCAGCGCGTAGGTCGCCAGCGCCAGCCGCTCGCTGCCGCGCGGATGCTCGCGGCTGTACTTGGGGAACATCCAGAAAACGATGCCCATGATCAACTGCGTAACCCAGCCCACCAGGAAGAGGTGAAAATAGACCGGACCAGTCGCGGCCAGCAGCGGCGGCAGGGTCGTCGCCTGCGCCAACGCGAAGACCAGCCACAGCAGCAGCGCGGCCACCAGGTAGACGAGGGAAGTCTTGACGTAGAGACGGGTGAGAGTAGGCATGGGCGGATGGGAAAAGAGGGAAAGGAGGGAAAGGCGGGCATTTCTACGGACCAAGCTCCTCAAGTTCCTGCCAGTTCCTTCGAGTTCCTCTGCCGCCGGCCACTGCGCACGGCCAGAGCCAGCACAGCCAGGAACAGCAAGATCGCCACCTCGTTGAGCAGACCGCCCCAGCGGCGCAGAGCGAAGAGGGCCAGCAGGTCGCCGACGACGCGCAGGACCAGCGAGGCCTGCAACAGCGCCAACGGCACGTAGAAGCCTTCGTGAAAGGCCAACGGCAGACCGGTCACGGCCGGCAGAATGATGGGCGCATGGGCAAAGATCATGGAGAAGACGAAGCCGACAAAGATGCTGTGCAGGAAGGCGTCGTAGTGCAGCCCGGCCGTCTCGCCGCCGAAGCGCAGGCCCAACAGGCCGGCCACTCCCAGCCAAAAGTAGCCGGCCAGCAGGCTGGCGGCGATGTAGCGCGTCAGGCCCGACTTGCGCACGGTGCGGCGGGCCATGTCAAAAGCCAGCAGCCAAACGGCCAGCGCCGCCATGCCCAGGCTGGCCACGCGCACGCCGGCGCTGTAGCTGAAGACAGTCAACACCAGCCCGCCCAGCAAGGGGGCGACGGCCGCCAGAAAGGCGCCAACCCGCGCTCTGCTCAGGCGCAGCAGCCGGCTCAACTCCAGCCGCTCGCCGACGATGGTCAGCACCAAAAAGCCGGCCCACCATAGCACAACCTCAGGGATCGACCGGCCTGCCAGCCACAGGACGTTGCCGCTCAGCCAGGCCAGGCTGCCCAGCGCCATGACCCAGGTGTGCAGCAGCGGCTGGAGGCGGACGATGCTGAGCATGACAGCCAGCAGCACGGCGCTGCCCAGGGTGATCGCCAGCGGACCGGGCCAGCCTGGAACGCCCGCAAGCAGGAGCAGGCCGCCCAGCCCGGCCAGCGCAGGCGCGGCGTAGGTCCAGCGTCGGCCGCGGCCCAGCGCGCTCAGCCCAACCGCGCGCTCAAGACTGACCAACGTGCCCAAAAAGCCGCCCACCATTAGCGGGCCGTGGGCCATGGGCAGGGTGGGCCGCAGCGGCGGCAGCGGCCAGGGTAGCCGGATCAGCCCGGCCCAGAGGCCGGCCAGCAGGGCCAGAATGGCAAGGAGCAGGAAGGGGAGGTTGATGCGGCGCATGGTTTGGATGGGTCAGGCGGGCCGGCTTTGGGAGACACGTAACTCGTAACTCGTAACCCGGAGCCAGAACTGAACGCGCGCTCCTCCGGGTTACGTTTTACGAGTTACGCATTATGGGTCAACCCTACACCATGGTGAGCAGCATGACGACAGCAGTTTCGGCGTAGATGCT
>JBFYTD010000554.1:0-2700 GCA_041300885.1 Anaerolineae bacterium
ACCGGATCTCAAGAAGTGGACCCGGCCAGCCCGCGCGGCTCCCGCACCCAGCGGTGCAGCCCAACGAGACCAGCCAGATAGAAGAGCGCGCTGATGGCAAAGAGCGCATCGTAGCTGCGGGTGGCCAGCCAGGCGCCGATCAGCGGGCTGACCATGCCCATCAGGCCCATGGCGGTGTTGATCAGGCCGGTGTAGGTGGGACGCAGGTCAGCCGGCGAGAACTCCAGCGTGATCATGGTGCCGGAGACGACGGCTGCGCCTGTGCCCAGGCCGAGCAGAACGAACACGACGTAGTACCAGGCCGGCGCCGGCGCCTGCCAGGCCAGCACATAGGCGGCCGCCAGCAGCGCGCAGCTCAGTTCCAGCGGCAGCTTGTGTCCCTTGCGATCCGCCAGCAAGCCAGCGGCGGCGTTGGCGATGGTCTGGCCGATCAACAGCGCCAGCGTGTACAAGCCCACGACGCCATCGGACACTTGCCAGCGTGACACAGCCGCCACCGTCAGAAAGCCGGCCCCCATGCTGCCCAGCACCAACAGCAAACGAGACAGGATGAAGCGGCGAAAGTTGCTATCGCTGCGCAGAAGCTGAGGCAGTCCGGCCCAGAACTGGCTGTTGCTCTGCCGCGGGGCTGTCACCGCCTGCTCCGGCTCGCGCGCAAACGCCAGGAAGGCCCAACTCATGGTGATGAAGAAGGCCGCCAGGGTGAAGGTGGCGACGAAGTTGGTGGGGAAGACCAACGTGGCCAGCAGCCAGGCGCTGAAAGTTGCGCCCAGCGCGCCCGTGCCATTGCCCACGAAGGTGGTGATGCCAAAAAAGCTGCCGCGGCGGTCGACCGGAAAAATGCGGGCCACCAGGTCCTGCCAGGCTGTGGCCACGACGCCCGCGCCCACGGCATGGCCGGCGTAGCCTACGAAGAAGAGCACCAAAGCCAGCGTTGGCGCTTCGACTGCCAGCAGGGCAGCCAGGGGCAGCAGCCACAGCGGCAGCCGTTCGGTGAAGAAACCCAGGTTGACCACCACCGGTTTGCGGCGCGGCAAGCGTTGGACGGTGTTGGCGGTGAAGAGCTGGGGCAGAAACCAACCGCTGTTGGCGATCACGGCGATCAACCCGATGGCCAACTGGCTGGTGGTCAGCTTGCTGACGAAGAGCGGCACAATGGTGGCGCTGGACATGAAGCTCAGGCCCAGCCAGAAGGTTGCGCCGTCCAGCAGGTTGAAGGCGAAGTTCCAGGGATAGTTGCGTTCGACCTCGCGGGCAACATCAAGCGCGCTGCGCAGGGGTGGGGCAGGGTCGACGCGCAGCAGCCGGCGCATGGCGGATCGAACGTGTGTGCTGAACATGGGAACGTGAAACGTGAATGCGGGCAGCGTGAAACGTAAAACGTGACCAGAGAACGGTCTCGGTCACGTTTCACGTTTCACGCCTTACGGTGGACATGTCGTGGTAAGCGGCGCGTAGAAGGACCGTCTACTTGCTCTTTTCCAGCTCCTCTTTGACCAGCTCGCGACGCAGCACTTTGCCAATGGTGCTCTTGGGCAGCTCAGAGCGGAACTCGACGTAGCGCGGCACCTTGTAGCCGGTCAACTTCTCCTTGCAGAAGTTCTGCATTTCCTCGGCCGTGGCGGTCACGCCTGGCTGCAGGACGATCCAGGTCTTGACGGCCTCGGTGGTGCGCGCGTCCGGGATGCCGGCGACGGCAACTTCCATCACCTTGGGATGGGTGGCCAGCACCTCTTCGACCTCGCGCGGCCAGACTTGGAAGCCGGAGACCTTAACCACATCCTTCTTGCGGTCAACGATGTAGATGTAGCCATCCTCGTCCATGTAGCCCAGATCGCCGGTGAACAGCTCGCCGCCCTTGAGCATTTCGGCGGTGGCCTCGGGCCGCTGCCAGTAGCCGCGCATCAACTGCGGCGCCCGGATGACGATCTCGCCCACGTTGCCTTCGCCCAGCGGCAAGTCCTTGCTGTCATCCGCCACATCGGCGATGCGCACGAAGACGTCGGGAACAGGCATACCGATGGAGCCGACCTTGTATTTGCCCTCGATCGGTGTACAACAGATCGCCATCATCGACTCTGTCAGGGCGTAGCCCTCTACGATGCGGCTGCCGGTCAGCTTCTCAAAGCTTTCCTTGGTGTCTTGCAGCAGCGCCGAGGCGCCGGAGATGCACAGCTTGATCGACGTCAGGTCAACCTTGCCACCTTTGACCATCTCATGGTTGAGCATGGCGTTGAACATGGTGGGCACCGAGGGGAAGAAGGTGGCCTTGGTCTTCTCGATGGTCTTCATCACGTCAGGGATGTCGCGCGGGTTAGGCACCAGTGCCATGCCGCCCCGAGCGGTGAAGGCGGCCATCTGCACGCCGGCGTTGGCGAAGACGTGGAAGAGCGGCAGCGCAGTCAGGAAGACGTCGTCCCACTCGTGCAGGATGTTCTGGAACCAAGCGAAGATCTGCTTGCCCGACATCACCAGTCCTTCGTGGGAGCCCACGGCGGCCTTGGAGAGGCCCGTGGTGCCGCCCGTGAAGAGGATGATGGCGTTGTCGCTGGGATTCACCGTCACATTAGGCCGGCCGGATCCCTTGTACTGCTTGAGCATATCCTTGAACCAGAAGTCGCCTGGCTGCAGGTCGATGCGATGGCCTTCTTTCTTTTCCTTGGCCAATGTGAAGAGCAGGCGTAACACGAAGGGCAGGTA
>JBFYTD010000555.1:0-2699 GCA_041300885.1 Anaerolineae bacterium
ATGAAAAGCGCAGGCGCGCGGGCGGGCGTGCTGAAAGAGATGGTCGAGTTTTTGTGGGAACGTAAGCTATGGTGGCTGATCCCGCTGGTGGTCCTGTTGGTGACCTTTGGGCTGTTGATGGTGTTCGCTCAGGCTTCGGGCATCGCCCCATTTATCTACACTTTGTTCTAGGAGTTTGCCCGTTTCCAGCGACGTGTGCTACAATGCACACACGTTAATCACAGGTCAGTTACAAGCACTCGTCGTGACGAGTGGACGACAAAAGCAACGCTGCGAGGTAGCAGGTCGATCAACAAAGTCTCATCTTGCCATCCCCCATTCAACAACACGGCAGTGAGGCTTTTTGATTTCCTGCGACGCCTTGTGGTATAATCTCGGCGTTTGTTCCGGTTTCTACAATTTCCTGCGCGTGGCCTGCTGGCTGAGGCTGCGTTATTCCACAACACGGCTGCCGGGCAACGTCCCAACCAAGCCAGGCGCCGATCGACGCACAGGAACTCCCCCTTGGAGGCTATTGTATGGTACTAGCCAATTTTCAGTTCATCCTGATCCTCGCGCTGGTTGGCTTGGCGCTGCCGTTCATCGGCGTGGGCGTGGCCTGGCTTCTCCGCCCCAAGAAACCCAACCGACTCAAAAGCTCCACCTACGAATGCGGCGTCGAGACCTACGGCGATTCCTGGGCCCAGTTCAAGGCCCAGTATTATCTTTTCGCCCTGATCTTCGTCATCTTCGACATTGAGGCCGTGTTTCTCTTCCCGTGGGCGGTGGCCTATGGCGGTCTGGGCTTCTATGCCTTGCTGCAAGCCGTGATCTTCATCTTCCTGCTGTTCGACGGATTGGTCTACGCCTGGCGCACCGGCGCGTTGAAGTGGCAGTAGGCGATAGCGAGGAGACTACCGGATGAACATCTTCGATTTTATTCGTGATCCATCGCAGATTGGCCCCTGGTTCAATGAAGTATTGCTTAGCACGGGGATGCAACCGTGGGTGGCTAACCTGATCGGCGACGTTATCGGCGTGTTGCTGGTGGTGATCGTGGTACTGACCTCAGCCATCTTCCTGATCTGGCTGGAGCGCAAGATCGCTGCCCGCCTGCAGGATCGCGTCGGCCCTAACCGAGCCGGACCCTACGGTCTCCTGCAAACCATGGCTGACATTGTCAAGCTGCTGACCAAGGAAGATGTCACTCCGGACGGCGCCGACCGCGTCTCGTTCAACCTGGCGCCCGCGCTGATGGTGATGCAGATCATCATGGTGGCGGCGATTATCCCGGTGGCCAGCGGTCTGGTCGGCGCCAATCTGTCGGTCGGTTTGCTCTACTTCGTCGCCATGAGCGGCATCGCCTCCATCGGTGCGCTGATGGCCGGCTGGGCATCCAACAACAAGTACGCGCTGCTGGGCGGCTTCCGCGTAGTGGCTCAGTTGATGAGCTACGAGATACCCCTGGCCTTTTCGCTGTTGGCCGTCGTGGTCTGGGCCGGCACCATGGGCACCAACAACCTGGCCATTCAGCAAGGCGAGCTGCTGTTCGGTTTCATCCCCGGCTGGAACATCCTGGTGATGCCCTTTGCAGCGCTGATCTTCTTTATCGCCACCCTGGCCGAGGGTGAGCGCGCCCCGTTCGACCTGCTGGAGGCCGAAAGCGAGATCGTTGCCGGCCCCAACATCGAGTACAGCGGCCTCAAGTTTGCATGGTTCTACCTGCAGTTCTTCGTCAACAGCCTGCTGCTGGCCGCCATCTTCACCACCGTCTTTCTGGGCGGCTGGCAGGGCCCCTTCGTTGACCAGTTCCCCGTGTTAGGCATCGGCTACTTCTTTGTCAAGAGCTTGATTGTGCTCCTGGCGCTGATGTGGGTACGCGCGACCTATCCCCGCCTGCGCATCGACCAGATGATGACCTTCTGCTGGAAGGTGCTGGTGCCGGTGACGATTGTGGTGGTGTTGATCGTCGCCGTCGGCGCACGGGTCACATCGGACCGCAGCATCAACGCCGTCATCATCAGCGCCGCCAACATCGTGGCCCTCTTCGTCACCCTGGGCATCATCGGCCGGTCGCTGCGGCGCGACATCGAACGCCGCAAGGCTGCCCTCCCTGGCGCTTACAGCGCTCAGGTCTAGTCCAGACGGACTGCGCTACCTCTGGTGAGGAGTTCGCATGGCAATCACCTTCCTTCATGTTGTTTTTCTGGCATTAGCAGGTTTTACACTGCTGTGCGCCTTGGGCGTCGTTGCCAGTCGCAACCTGTTTCACTCGGCGATCTGGCTGATCGGCTCCTTTGCTGGCGTGGCCGGCCTCTACTGGCTGCTGGAGGCCGAATACCTGGCGATTGCCCAGATCATGATCTACATCGGCGCGATTGCGACGCTGATCGTTTTCGCCATCATGTTGAGTCGGGGCATGATGATCGGCCGCACCAGGATGAACAACTTCCAGACCGGCATCTCAGCCGTGGTTGCGCTGCTGCTGTTTGTCGTGCTGTCCTTTGTTCTTTTGCAGGTCAACTGGCCAGTGGTAGAGCAAGCTGTGGTCGCAGATCCCATCCCGCTGATGGGTGAAGCCTTCGTCACTACCTATGTCGTCCCCTTCCAGGTGATCGCCGTCCTGTTGTCGGTGGCCTTGGTCGGCGCCATCATGATCGCACGGGAGCGTTAATCGATGTCTGCAACTATCCCGTTGAGTTGGTTCTTATTGGTCGGCA
>JBFYTD010000556.1:0-2696 GCA_041300885.1 Anaerolineae bacterium
CCAGTTGATGATACGCTGGTCGAAGTCGTCGCCGCCCAGGAAGGTGTCGCCGTTGGTGGACTTGACCTCGAACACGCCCTCGCCCACGTCCAGGATCGACACGTCGAAGGTGCCGCCGCCCAGGTCGTAGACCGCGATGCGCTTCTCGACGTTCTTGTCCAGCCCGTAGGCCAGGGCCGACGCAGTGGGCTCGTTGATGATGCGCATCACCTCCAGCCCGGCGATGCGGCCGGCGTCCTTGGTGGCCTGGCGCTGGCTGTCGTTGAAGTAGGCCGGCACGGTGATCACGGCCTGGGTGACGGGCTCGCCCAGGTACTGCTCGGCGTCGTGCTTGATCTTTTGCAGGATCATGGCCGAGATCTCGGGGGGCGAGTAGTCCTTACCGCCCATGACCACGGCGGCGTCGCCGTTGGGGCGCTCGACGATCTTGTAGGGCAGCACCTTGATGGCCTTCTGCACCTCAGGATCGCTGAACTTGCGGCCCATCAGGCGCTTGACCGAAAAGATAGTGTTGTCGGGGTTGGTTACGCCCTGGCGGCGCGCCACCTGGCCCACCAGGCGTTCGCCGGTCTTGGGGTTGACGGCCACCACGGACGGGATCAGCCGTGCGCCCTCGGACGAGGGGATGACCACCGGTTCACCTTGCTCCATCACTGCCACCACCGAGTTGGTAGTGCCCAGGTCGATGCCAATAATCTTACCCATTGTTGCTTGACTCCTTGTCTCTGAGGCTCGCTTTGCTCTTTGCTCTGCGTGCTTTGCTGTCTGCTAAGTGTGTCCGGCTGATAGCCGGACCGACGTGCAGCGGAATTATTGCGCTACTTTGACCATCGAGGGCCGCAGCACCCTGCCGTCCAGCAGGTAGCCCTTCTGCAGCTCCTGCACTACGGTACCAGATGCGACACCTTCGACTTCTTCCATAATGACGGCCTGGTGCTGCGCTGGGTCGAAGAGTTGCCCCTCGGCTTCGATAGTCGTGACTCCCTGACGCTCCAGAATGCCATCCAGCTTACGCTGAATCAGGCTGAACCCGTTGCTCCAGGACTGGGTCTCATCGCCGGCCGGCACTGCCAGCAGCGCGCGGGCCAGGTCATCGACCACCGGCAAGAAGCTGGTGAGAATGTACTCTCTGGCCGCCCGCACCTCGTGGTCGGCGCGCAGCTCGGCGCGCCGGCGGGCGTTGGCAAACTCTGCCGCGGCGCGCAGGTACTTGTCCTCGGCCTCGTCGCGCGCCTTGATCGCCTCTTTGTACTCCTGCACCAACTGGACCATGGGGTCGTCAGTTACGGCCTGCTCTTCGAACGATTCCACCAGCTCCTGCCAGCTTAGCCCGCCCTCTTCAGCAGGCTGCTGCTCAGCCAGGGGGTCGTTCGCGGCGTCGGCCATGTCATCGCCCGGCGCTTCGCTTTGGTCGGGAAAAAATTCTTCTTGATTGCGCATTGCTTTTCCTTTGCTCTTTACGTAGTTTTGACTGTATGGTTGCGTGTGCGTTCGAGAAACCGGGTTTTTCCGAAAAAACCCGGTTTCTGTGTGCCAGCTAACCCGCGCCATACCACTGCTCCACCAGGTCGCTGAGCACCTGCGACACGTAGCGCACCAGCGGGATCGTGCGGCTGTACTGCATGCGCACCGGGCCGACGATGCCCAGCACGCCGCTGGCGCCGTCGGGCACGCCGTAGCGCGACAGCACCAGGCTCAGCGAGCGCAAAGGCTCGTAGCGGCCATCGCCGCCGATCAGAATTTGCACGCCGTCGCGCTGGCGCACGTTCTCGAAAATGGAGCCCAGCAGCGGCGGCTGTTCCAACACGGCCACCAGTTGATGGGCGTCCTCGGCCACAGAGAACTCCGGCTGCATCAACATGTGCGCCAGGCCCTCGCGGTAGATCTGTTCGTTGCCGGGGTTATCCTCGCGCGCCATGACGTTCTGGATCACCGACACCACCTGCTGGCCCAACTCCGGCAGCACCAGCCGGCGCGCGTCGATCTCGCCCGCGGTCAGCTCGGCCAGCACGTCGTTGAGCTGATTGGAAATCTGGCTTAACTCGTCCTGCCCCACGCGGTAATCCACGTTGAGCATCTGCTGCTTGACGATACCCTGGTGCAGCACCAGCACCAGCAGCGCCAGTCCGTTGCGCACCTCGACCAGCTCGAGGTGCTTGAAGCGGCAGCGGTCCGAACGCAGCGGCGTGGCCAGGGCGCCCATCTGCGAGGCGTGGGACAGCACTGCGGCTGCCAACTGCGCCCACTGCTCGGTCTCGCGACCCACCTGATGGAACAAGTGCTGGATCGTGAACTGGTCGTCCACCGTCAGCGGCTGGTCGGGCAGGAGGTGCTGGACGAAATAGCGGTATCCCTCTTCGGTGGGCACGCGGCCGGCCGAGGTGTGGGGATGCGTCAAATAGCCCTGCTCCTCCAACGCCTTCATCTCGTTGCGGATGGTGGCAGGGCTGATCTTGAGTCCATACTCCTCGACGACCATCCTGGAGCCGACGGGCTGGGCAGAAGCGATATACTCCTGCACGACGATGGCCAGCACCGCCTGGCGGCGCGGGTTGAGCGTGCTCACTTGTTCAGTATTCCTGTACAAAATCGTTAAGCTAGACAGCCTGCGTGTATAGTTTAGCACTCTCTTGCTGTGAGTGCTAAACAGCACGGCTGCTATGATACCACGAGACGCGGCGAGAGTCAAACCGGGC
>JBFYTD010000557.1:0-2693 GCA_041300885.1 Anaerolineae bacterium
CGGCCACGAAGGTCAGGTCGCGCTGCGGCGTCAGCGAGCCGAGGCGGATCTCGTCCCTGGCCAGCGCCTGGGTGATGATGGTCGGGATCACGGCGCGGGCCGACTGGCGCGGGCCGTAGGTGTTGAAGGGGCGCAGCGTGGCTACCGGCAGCTCGAAGGAGCGCACAAAGCTCTCCACGATCTTGTCCGCGCCGATCTTGCTGGCCGAGTAGGGCGACTGGCCTTGCAGCGGATGGCCCTCGTCGATCGGCGTGTACTGGGCTGTGCCGTAGACCTCGCTGGTACTGGTGTGGACGATGCGGCGCACACCGTATTCGCGGGCCGCCATCAGCACGTTGGTGGTGCCCAGCACGTTGACCTCGATCACCTCGCGCGGATGGACGTAGGAGTAGGGAATGGCGATCAGCGCGCCCAAGTGGAAGACCGTGTCGACGCCCTTGATCGCGCCGCGCACCGCCTCCACGTCGCGCAGGTCGCCGCTGATCACCTGCACGGCCGCCAGCTTATCGGCCGGCAGCAGGCTTAGCAGCCCCACATCGCCGCGCGAGGTGTAGCGCACAAAGGTCCGCACCTGCGCGCCTTCGTCGATCAAGCGCTCGACGAGGTGGCTACCGATGAAGCCGCCAGCGCCTGTCACCAGGACGGGGCGTCCTGTCCAGTTCATGGAAGTAACTCCTTGCGTCGTATCGAGACCCGCTGGTCGAGTAGGCGTCTGCGCCGTATCGAGACCTCCGGAGGGGTTTCGACACTTGCGCCTGCGCGCAGTGCAGGTATACGCTGGCAACACACACCTCATGCGAGTCGCGTCACCTCAACCCGCTACTCAACCCACGTGTGCCTGTTCACCGATCGCCGCCAAAACCTGCGGCAGCATCTCGCCGGCCGGCCCGGCCAGATGCACGTGGGCCAGATCGGTCAACTCACTCGCTTCGGGGTTGACCTCGACGATGCGGGCGCGGGCGTTCCAGGCGTGGTAGGGCAGGCTGGCGGCCGGCTGCACCACGCCGCTGGTGCCGACGATCAGCATCACGTCGCAGGCGTCGCTGCCGGCCACGGCCTGGTTGAGCACGCGGTAGTCCAGGTTCTCGCCGAACCAGACCACGTCGGGTCGCACCAGCGCCTGGCAGCCGGGGAGCGGGCAGAACGGCGGCGCGGCCTCCTGGCCGGCCAGATCGGCCATGGTCAGTCCGGTGTGGCCGCGCAGGCACTTGAAACGGCGGATGTTGCCGTGCAGTTCCAGCACGCGGCGGCTGCCGGCCTGCACATGCAGGCCATCGACGTTCTGGGTGATGACCTCGACGTTGGGCAGACGTCGCTCCAGCTCGGCGATGGCGCGATGGCCGGGGTTGGGTTGGGCCTGCTCCACCAGCCCCAGGCGGAACTGGTACCAGTCCCAGACCAGGGTGGGGTTGGCCAGGAAGCCCTGCAGGGTGGCCAGCCGCTGCGGATCCTGCTGCGCCCACAGCCCCTGCTGCGCCTCGCGAAAGGTCGGGATGCCGCTTTCCTTGCTGATGCCCGCGCCGGTCAGGACGACCAACCGGCGGGCGCGGGCGAGGATGTTGGCGGCTTGTTGGATCAGGTCTTGCATGGTATTCCCGTGTGATCCAACGCGGGGCTAAGCAGACGCCAGTTGGTAAACGCTGCGCAACTCCTCTGGACTGTTCGCTGTTTTGATTGCATCGGTGATGCTTTCCAAGAGGGCGATATCGTCGATCCTGTAGATCTCGGATAGCAAGTGCAATCCGGCCGCGCCGAATCTGATGTCAAGCCCTAACCGAATGGCCCGCCACAAGCCCTCGCGCTTGCCTTGCTCAAGTCCCTGCTCAAGTCCCTGCTGAAGTCCTTGTTGCATGCCTTTACGCATACCGATTCTCTCGACGCTCGTAATGTAATCCATCTTGTTAGCCTCCTCATAGCGCTGGACTTCCTGCCACACTGTATTGTCCAAGTCGTCCGGTAGGCGCATAATCCAATCGATGAAGTGGAACAGGTCTATCACGTCCTGGCGACCGAAGCCACGCTGGTACAGCTGGCGAATCAGCGAAAGTTTCCAAAGGCTGCGCTCTTGGTCATCGCGACGTGTTTCCTGGGCCTTCAGGTGAGCCATCACAACCACGGCAAACGGATTGGCGCTGCTCTCCAGTTCCTGCCAGCGGTCTCGGTAATCGAGCAGCTTCACGACTGGAAAGTTGAAGCTGACGTGACAGCCCCAGAGATCGTAGCCAAAGTGACTGGGGCGCCATGTCTTGCTTTCGTCTCCTAACACAGCCAGACTGGCCACCTGGCGGTTGTAGCGGTCGTACAGGCGGTGGTTGTAGCCGTACATACGCTCGGCGAAGCCCGTCTCGCCTTGGCTCTGGATCTCGATGTGCATTAGCACCCAGGCTTCGTCGCCGCCGTAGCGCCACACCTTGACCAGTTTGTCAGCCTGGCGCTGGCCGAGGACAGCGTCGCGCGTCACCTGTTGCAGCTCTTTGTCCAGAAACTCATAGCCGCGGCCCCAGTCGATATCGTCGTGGGCATCTGAGAAGAAGAAGGCGGTGAACTCCTGTGTGTAGTTCTCCAGCACATCTTTCCACGGGCTGTCGTAACTGTCCTGAGATGTCACTTGATTGTCCATAGTGCTACGCCAATATTTCGTCACGTATCATCGCCCGGCTGATCGCGTTGTGCCGTGCGACCAGCGGCGGCAA
>JBFYTD010000558.1:0-2691 GCA_041300885.1 Anaerolineae bacterium
GCCGGTATCCTGATCTTCAGCGGCGTGCAGGTCCAGATGTTCGCCACACAATGGATGAACGTGCTGGTGACAGTCATCTGGGTGGTGGGTATCACCAACGCGCTCAACTTCCTGGACAACATGGATGGGCTATCGGCCGGCGTGGCCACGGTTGCAGCCGGTTTCTTCCTGCTTCTGGCCGCGCTGAGCGGCCAGTATCTGGTGGGCGCGCTATCCGCAGCGCTGTTGGGCGCCTGCATCGGCTTTCTGTTCTACAACTTCAATCCAGCCAGCATTTTCATGGGCGACAGCGGCTCGCTCTTCATCGGCTTCGTGTTGGCCGCCATCGGCATCAAGCTGCGCTTCCCGGACAACGTCAACATAGTCACCTGGATGGTGCCCGTGCTGGCGCTGGGGCTGCCGATCCTGGACACGACGCTGGTGGTCATCTCCCGGCTGCGGCGCGGCAAGAATCCGCTGACCACACCCGGCAAAGACCACATCTCGCACCGGCTGGCCCGTGTTACCGGCTCTCGACGCGAGGCTGTGTTGATGTGTTACCTGATCGGCGGTATCTTCGGCATGATCAGCATCTTCATCACCACCGCTACCGTCGTGGAGGGCTACCTGGTGGGGCTGGCTGTGGCCGGCATCGCCGCCTATGCCATCTGGTGGCTGGAGACCAAAGTGGGCTACGAATGACCGCCCGGCCAGCGTTGCTTGCCCTGTGATGTAACGAGATGGCTGCTTCTGGACTCCAAAGCCGAAGTAGAGTATTATGCCACCCGGAAAGAGCCAGGAGCGGAAATTCCTGGCTGAACCAG
The DNA here is from genome assembly GCA_041300885.1 of Anaerolineae bacterium. Taxonomy (GTDB): domain Bacteria; phylum Chloroflexota; class Anaerolineae; order JAAEKA01; family JAAEKA01; genus JAAEKA01. The sequence continues at coordinate 804 of JBFYTD010000558.1, forward strand.
AGAAGCCGGCTCGCGGCTGAAAAGACTCGTAGTAACCCTTGTAGAAACCCATGTATCGGAGGTACCTTTCTCTTGTCTAAACTCAGACTACGCACATCCTTGTTGATGATTGGATTGATGGTCGTTCTGGCGCTGGCTGCGGCCTGCACGGCCCCGCCCGCCGGAACGACGCCCACCGAGGTCCCGGCGACCGTGGTTCCGCCCACCGAGGTCCCCACCCCTGAGCCCGTCGTAAGCACCGAGGTCGCCCCGTCTGTGGCGACTCCATCGGCCTTGCAGCCAGAACGGCCGACCGATGGCTCTCGCCCGCTGGCTGATGTTCCCGTGGAGCAGCGCAGCGGCTACTTTGCCCAGGCGCCCGAAATGGTCATCGACCCGGACACCATCTACCTGGCCACGATCACGACGGCCAAGGGCGATATCGTCCTCGAGCTGTATAGCCAGGAAGCCCCTGTGGCCGTCAACAACTTCGTGGTGCTGGCAGAGATGGGCTTCTACGACGCCATGCCGCTCTACCCGGTGGGCCCACCCAATGCCGTGCTTACCGGCGACCCGATCGGCGATGGCCAGGGCAACCCCGGTTACGATGTGGCCGCCGAGATCGGCGTCCCCAACCTGGCCGGCACGATGGGCTACCTGCGCTTCCCTGACCAGGTCAACCCGGAGCGCCTGAGCAACGGCAGCCAGGTCTACATCACCCTGGAGCCAGTGCCGGACATCGATGGCGTCTATGCCGCCTTTGGCCAGGTCATCGAGGGACAGGACGTGCTGGAGCAGATCGTGCTGGGCGACGTGATCGAGACCATCGCCATCAGCGAGGCCGACGAGCGCGTGGCCCCGACCCCGGCGCCGCCCACTCCGACGCCCACGCCCTTCGCGCCGACCTCGGCCGAGGACCGCCCACTGGCCGCCATCGACCCGGCTGAGCGCATCGACATCTTCAACATCCCGCCTGCCATGGAACTCGAAGAGGGCGCAGACTACGTCGCCCGCATCACCACCGACCTGGGCGACATTGTGATCGACCTGTTCGAAGAGCAGACGCCAGTGACGATCAACAACTTCGTCACGCTGGCCAACCTGGGCTTCTACGACAACACCCTGTTCCACCGGGTGATCGATGGCTTCATGGCCCAGGCCGGCGACCCGTCGGGCACCGGCCGCGGCGGCCCCGGCTACGTCTTCGAGGATGAGATCGTGCCGGAGCTGGTCTTCGACAAGGCTGGCCTGCTGGCCATGGCCAACGCCGGGCCGGGCACCAACGGCAGCCAGTTCTTCATCACCTTCGACGCCGCCGACTGGCTGAACGGCCAGCACACCATCTTCGGCCAGGTGATCGAAGGCGAAGATCTGCTGGCCCAGATTCAACGGCGCGACCCGGTGGACCCCAGCGCGCCGGCCACCATGATCGAGACGATCACCATCGAGACCAAGTAGCCGGTGATGAGAGCTTGCATCGGCCCCCGGCTTGTGCAAGATCCTGAACTACCCTCCATGTAGATCAGTCGCCACGCCCCCGGACTGGAGCCGGGGGCGTGGTGCTTTCATGACCTACGCAGAGTCCCGGCCACGCGCCCATGTCCCGAGTCAAGCGCACGACCATCCAACGGGCCGCCGCGTTGGTCATATTCCTGGCCATCACGGCAGCGTCGCTGCTGTTGAGCGATTCGCTGGCCGGCTTGGGGCGCTATGGCTACCTGGGCGTGTTCCTGGCCAGCCTGATCGGCAGCGCAACCATCATCCTGCCCATGCCAGCCTTTGCCGTGACCTTCGCCATGGGCGGCACGCTGCCCAGCCCGCTGCTGGTGGGCCTGGCGGCCGGCCTGGGCGCGGGCATCGGGGAGCTGAGCGGCTACCTGGCCGGCTACGGCGGCCGCGGCATCGTCGA
>JBFYTD010000559.1:0-2688 GCA_041300885.1 Anaerolineae bacterium
CAGGTAGAAGGCGATCAACAGGGGAATGGAGTTGAGCGCGTCGCCCAGGTTGTGCACCGTGTCGGCCAGCAGGGCTACGCTGCCGCTCAGCAGATAGATGGCCACCTGGAGCACCGTGGTCAGCGCCAGCAGGCCCAGCGCGATCCAGACGACACGGATGCCCTCCTCGCTGGCGGCAAAGGCGGGGTCGGCGATCAGCGCTTCGTCGCCGTGGCTGTGACCGCCGACGTGAAAGAGCGCGGCCAGCCAGCCTAGCGGTCCCGAACGACGGTCGTGACGATGATCATGGTCTGCCGTGCCATGATCGTGGCCTTGTGGTTGTTCATGGCCGTGATCATGTCCGTGCTCGTGCTCGTGATCGTGGTCGTGATCATGTCCGTCAGCTACGGGATCGTTTGGCTGTGCTGTTTGGGGACTCATGGCAAAACCTCATGCTATCTCAAGAGAAAACTCTCATGCCGCGTTACTACTCAGCCCAAGACTTCGGAAGTCGCTGCAGCACTCGACAGGACGCAGTCTCACATGAAAGGCCAGGTTCAACCCTCAGGCGGCGACTTCCGAAGTCTTCTGGTCGCAACTCTGCGAACCTGCAACCCGCAACCTGCAACCTGCTCACTGCTTGACGCCGCCCAGCGTGATCCCTTCGATGAACTCGCGCTGGGCGATGAAGAACAGGATGATGACCGGCAGGGCGACGGTCAGCGACGCGGCCATCAGATAGGCCCAGTTGACCTGGAACGAGCTGCGGAAGAAGCTTAGACCCAGCATCAGCGTGTATTTCGATTGATCCTGCAGGTAGATCAACGGGGCGAGAAAGTCGTTCCAGGCGAACTGGAAGGAGAAAATCGCCACCGTGGCCATGGCCGGCCGGGCTAAGGGCAGCATGATGTACCAGAGAATCTGCCCGAGATTAGCGCCGTCGATGCGCGCGGCATCCTCCAGATCAGGCGGAATCTGCATGAAGAACTGGCGTAATAAAAAGATGTAGAAGGGACTGCCCAGGAAGGCCGGCAGGATCAACGGCCAGAAGGTGTTGACCAGGTCTAGCTCGGAGAAGATCACGTACTGCGGGATCATGACCACAGGGTAGGGCAGCATCAGCGTGGCCAGCATCAAGACGAACAAGGTGTCTTTGCCAGGCGCCCGCAAGCGGGCGAATCCGTAGGCCACCACCGTGCTGGACAGCGTGTAGCCCACGACCGAAAAAACGGCGATAATCAGCGTGTTGACCGCGTAACGCCCAAACGGCAGCTTGGTCAGCGCCTCGACGTAGTTCTGCCAGCGCGGCGGGCTGGGCCACCAGATGGGGGGCCGGGCGAACACGTCGTACTCCGGCTTGAGCGAGGAGGCAATCATCCAGTACAGCGGCGCCAGGAAGAGCACGGCCGCGCCGGCCAGCAGCAGGTAGCGCAGCGCCAGCCGCCGGCCGCGCAGCCGCATGATGTGGAGGTCGCTACGGTCGTTATCCATCGCTGCGTTCTCCGGCGTAGAAGACCCAGAAGCGCTGCGAGCGCAGGACCACCAGCGTCAGCGCCAGTATGATCACGAAGAGCACCCAGGCCAGGGCTGAGGCGTAGCCCATGGCGCGGAACTCGAAAGCCTGTTTGTACAGGTAGAGCACGTAGAACAGCGTGGAGTCCAGCGGGCCGCCGTTGGTGGCGACAAAGGCGTTGGTGAAGGATTGGAAGGTGCTGATGATGCTCAGGATCAGGTTGAAGAAGATGGTAGGCGTCAGCAGCGGAATCGTCACGCGCCAAAAGCGGGTCCAACCGCTGGCGCCGTCGATGGCCGCCGCCTCGTAGAGCTCGCCGGGGATAGCCTGCAGGCCGGCCAGGTAGATCACCATGGCCCGTCCCCAGCCCCAAAAGCTCATCATGATCAGAGCCGACAGCGCCCAGTCGGGGTCCAGCAGCCAGCGTGGCCCGACGACGCCAAACCGGGCCAGGATCAGGTTGACCAGCCCGCCGCGCGGGTCGAGCATCCACAGCCAGACCACAACGAAGGCCACGCCGGCCAGCACGGTCGGCAGGTAAAAGATGGTGCGGAACAAGCGGATGCCGCGGATGCGACTCTGCACCAGCAGCGCCAAGGCCAGCCCGCCGATGAGTTCCAGGGGCACGTAGGCCAGGGTGAAGAGCACCGTGACCTTGAGCGACTGCCAGAAGCGCTCGTCGCTGGGCATCTTGACCGTGTAGTTGCGCAGGCCAACCCACACCGGGTCGGTCAGCAAATCCCAACGGGTGAAGCTGATGTACAGGGAATAGAGCATCGGCCCCACGGTCAGAAAGATGAAGCCGATCAACCAGGGGGAGATGCAGAGGTAGAAGGCCAGCGCCTCGCGGCGACGGGCGCGGGTCATGTGAGCCATGATGGGGAATCAGCCACGAATTGCGCGAATTACTCGAAGGCAGAGCTTCGGTGTAATTCGTGCAATTCGTAGCAAGCTCGGTCGCTAGTGAGGGCTATCCGCCTTGCTCGGCCAGCAGTTCGTCCAGCGCGGACTGAGCCTCTTGCGCAGCCTGCTGCATGACGGCCGCCACATCGGCGGTGGGGTCGATCAGAATGGTCTCCAGCGCCTTGCGCAGGGCTGGATCAGCCGTCTCGTTCCAGAAGGGGGTGAAGGTGTAGGCGCGCGGCTTCAGCTTGCCCAGCTCGTCGATCCACACGGCGTTGAAGGGATCGCCAGCC
>JBFYTD010000560.1:0-3221 GCA_041300885.1 Anaerolineae bacterium
CGTGGTGCTGGCGCTGCTGGCGCTGCTTTTCATCTATGCCGGCGCGCAGTTCCTCCACGAGCTGCCGGCCTACACACAGCAGGCGCAGCAGATTGTTGCCGGCTGGCAAGCCAGCTTGCAGAACCTGGGGCTGGAGAGCGCTGGCTCGGCAGCCCTCGTCAGCCAGGCGGATCCTGCCAGGCCGCTGAACTGGATTGCCAATCTGTTGACCTCGCTGGGCAGCATCGTCGGCAACTTCATCACGCTGATCCTGCTGACCACCTTCCTCTTTGTGGACATCGTCCTTTGGCCAGGCCGCTTACAGGAGACGGCCCGGCGTGGCCACAGCTACGCCCGGCGACTGGCGGAGTTCACCATCGACCTGCGCCAGTTCATGGTCGTCATGGTGCTGGTGGGAACCTGCATCGGCGCGCTGAACACCGTCATGTTCTTCCTGTTCGATGTGCCCTTTGCCCTGCTATGGGGCGTACTCTCTGGCATTCTGAACTTCATCCCCTTTGTCGGCTTTTGGCTGGGCTTGATCCCGCCGACCATCCTGACTTTGCTGGCCCATGGACCGGAGCGCGCGTTGTTGCTGGCTATTCTCTACGTCGCCATCAACGCTTTTGTCCAGAACGTGATCCAGCCCCGGCTGGTGCTGACGCGGCTCAATCTGACGCCGTTCTCCGACCTGGTGGCGGTCACTTTCTGGCCGTTGGTGCTGGGACCGGTCGGAGCAATCGTTGGCATACCACTGACCATGGCCGGGTTTTTGTCCGACACCCAAGGATCATAGTGCCATGCGAAATGTGTGCGGACGCAACGATCATTGCCCTACAGGAAAAACCCGGTTTCTGATTCTCCGCTGACCAATACCGCAAATGGCAACTGCTCGCACCCGCGGCTGAATGGTAGCGGAGCAACCATGCTAACGAAACGAACCACACCCGTGTCAAGCGCATCCCCACTCATGGTATCCGATCAAGAAACTCCCATTCAAAAACGCCAACTGGTCGTTCACGCCAACTACGAGCTGTTCGCGCTCGCGCTGGCCGTGTTGCAGGTGGTCAATTCCGTTCTCTGGCTATTCCTGCGCGATTCAGAGGAGGGGCAGGTCATCGTCCTGATCTCAGCCGGGGTCAGCCTGTTCTTTGTCGTGGACAGCATCTATCGCCTGGCGCGCGCGCCCAGCCGGCGTACGTTCATGTTCACCAACTCAGGCTGGCTGCTGTGGCTGGGGAGCCTGCCCCTGCCCTTCCTGGCTCTCTTGCGTTTGCTGTGGTACCGCCTGATGGCCGGCCGACTGCGCCGCAGCGACTTCGCCGACATGGCCGACATCGTGGTCACGAAGCGCGCCCAGAGCACCTTGCTGGTGGCTATGCTCGCGGCCATCCTCGTGCTCGAGACGGCGGCCATCCTGATCCTCGGCGCCGAGTCCGGGTCCCCCCGGGCCAACATTCAGGACGCTGGCGACGCCGTGTGGTGGACCGTGGTGACGACCGCAACCGTTGGCTATGGCGACTACTACCCGGTGACTACTGCCGGACGTGTGATCGGCATCTTCGTGATGATCGTCGGCGTGGGCCTGTTCAGCGTGCTGACCAGCTTCCTGGCGCAGTGGTTCGTGCGCTCCCGCCAGGCCAGCGCCGCGCCCACCGGCGACGACGCCGTTAGCGCTGAAGACGCCCAGACTCTGCTAGCCAGACTGGACGCCATGACCGCGCTCCTGGAGCAGCATGGCGCTGCCCAGCACGCCGACGCCGCCGACCTGAGCACCCGGCTGGCAGAGATCGAGAAAAAGCTGGCAATCGAGTAAGACCCCGACGCGCGCTTGGGGCGACATCTTCGTTCACGAATCGGGCTTCCCTTCGCCGCTGCTCTCCGTCTTGCTGCTTCTGCGCTGACGCAACCCCTGGGCCTGCTTCTGCAACTGAGAAAAGAACTCTGTCTCCGTGACCTCAGCCACCTGGCGAGCGCGCTTGGCCTCGTCGACCTCGATGCGAAGCTGGGCGATCTGGGCTTGCAGCTCGGCCTCGCGCGCCTCGACCTTCTGCGCTGTCTCGATAGCCACGGCCGCCTGCAAGGCGATGGTCTCCAGCAACTGGCGGCTGTGCTGGTCGAACTGGTTCGCTTGGGTGCTGACCAACTGCATGGTGCCCACCAGCCGGTCGCCCACCAACAGCGGCACGCCCACGTAGCTGCGCACAGGGTTTTCCACCACGTCGCCGTAGATCGGTTTGACCCCCGGCTCCTGGGTGATGTCGGCCGACAGGAAGCTGCGCCGGCTCTGGCCCACACCGCCGGTGAAGCCCTGACCCAGCGGATACTTGCGCTCCCGCCAGTCGATGCTGCCCGTTTTGCCGCGCCAGCCCCGCACACGCAGCGCGTTCTCCTCCGGCACGTAGAGGCAAATCTCACCCTCGTCGAAAGGAATCATCTGCTGCGCCCGATCAAGGATCGTGGTGAGCGTCTCGGTCGGGTTGTTGCTGCTGGCGGTGATGGCTTGGGCGATCTGGTACACCATGCCCAACTCGGTGTTGCGCTGTTCGACCTCGTCATACTGCACCTTGATCTGCGCCGACATCTGGTTGAACGCGCCGGCCAGATCGCCCAGCTCGTCGTTGGAGCGCAGCTCAATGGTCTTGCCCAGGTCGCCGCCGGCCAGCGTCTGCGCGCCCTCCTGCAAGCGCCGCATGGGCCGGTTGAAGGTGAAGATCATGACCAGCAAGGACAGCAGCACGCCCACGATCCCGCCGCCGATCAAGGTTGCGCCCACCCGCAACTGCGTCTCCTGCTGCAACAGGGCCAGGCGCTCGCCGTAGATCACCGCCTCCACCAGGCCGATGACCTCAGGCTGGCCATCGGCGCCGGCCGCAACCAACGGCGCGGCATAGCCGTAGTAGGCGCCGAACTCGTCGGTGTATTCCACCTGCACCGGCGGCTGCTCGGGATCGTCGAACGCGGCCAGGTGCGCCTCAGTGGGGTAGAAAAAGGGATAGCCCATGCCGGTGGCTTCGCTGTCCACCCAGTAATAGAGCCGGTCGTCTTCACGGCGGTAGATGCCCACCCAGTCGACGAAGCCCGCGACGCGCACGCGCACCAGTTGCGCCTGAACGGCGGCGTAGGCCGGCCCGATCTGATCGGACGGCGTCTGGATGGCCTGCAGCGCCGCGCGATCGATCCGGTCGGCCGCGGCCGCGGCGATGGTCTGCAGGCGCAAGTCCAGCTCCGCGCGCCGCCGC
>JBFYTD010000561.1:0-2685 GCA_041300885.1 Anaerolineae bacterium
GGCCTCGTCCGGCCCGTGGTTCTCGATCTGCCACAGGAAATGACCCACGGGGAAGCTGCTCTCGCAGTAGTTGTGCGGGATGACGGGGGAAAGCTGGCGGCAGGTCAGACGGATGCCCGGCAAGGGCTGTTCGTAGACCGTCCAGGCGCGCGGGAACAGCGCGTGGTAGGTCGCCCCACTGCCCGCCATGCCCCACTGCCAGGTTTGCAGGGTCTTGTCGTCCGGCACACCGGGGTAGAGCACCTGAGCCCGACCGGGCTGGCCGGGCCGCTGCACGAAGAGCGAGAACTGGTCGGCCCAGACGACGCCGTGCTGGACGATGCCCGGCCGGCGCTGCCAGCGGCGGAAGTCGCCCCGCCAGCCGCGGCCAATGGCCCCTGCGCCGATACCGCCCACGGGCACGCCCTGGTGCGGCCCCGGCCCGCGCCTTGCCGATGCAGTGAACAGGATGTCCTCCCGGTCCCAGCCGGCCGCGCGCCGCTGCCGTGCGCCGGTCGCGATGCGCCGCAGGATGAAGGGCATCTGGCGCAAGGGCAGGGCGCGCAGGGTCAGGTTGCTGGGCCGGCCAGGCGACTGGAGCTGTGCGTCCAGCCGGCGCTGCCAGCTTGCTGGCGGAATGGCAAAGGGGTCTGTGGGCAAGCTCAACCTGCCCGCTTCTGAAAATAGCGCACTAACCCCTGCACGCACATCTCCGACGGCACGATCGCTTCGTAACGCATTGCATCCTCAGCGCTGGCGCCGTCCGCCAGGGCGCGCTGCGCGCTCCAGGGCTTGTACGCGTCGATGATCGCTTCGCTGGACATGCCTGCCTGCCAACGCTCGTGCACAAAGTCGGCGGCCGCGGCCAGTTGCTCCTCGACCGCCTGCAAATGGACAAGGCTCTCCCCCTCCACCGGGCCGAAATGGGTGGGCAGCAGGCGGTCGGGGCGCAGCCCGGTCAGCCGCGCCAAGCTGCGCTGCCACACCGCCAAGTCGATCTCCGGCGGCGGCGTGGGCACGCGCACATGGCGGTGGCCAGGCAGGCGCACGGCCGCCACATCGCCGGTGAAGCAGAGGCCCTCCAGCAGGTAGGCCATATGGTGCCAGGCGTGGCCGGGGGTGTCCACGGCCTCGATGCGCAGTCCGGCCGCTTCGACCACGTCGCCGTCGGCCAGGGCGTGTACCTGCCCGGCCGGCGTGGGGACCGTCTCGCCCCACAGCCTGTCCATGGCGTCGCCGTAGATGCGCTGAGCCGAGGCCAGCAGCTTGGCCGGGTCGGCCAGGTGCGGCGCGCCCACGGCGTGGACATGAACCGTCGCGCCCGTCTCCCTGGCCAGCCAGCCGGCCGCGCCGGCATGGTCCAGATGGATGTGGGTCACCAGGATGTCAGTGACCTGGGCAAGCTCGATGCCGAGCGCAGCCAGCCCAGCCTTGAGCGCAGGATAGGTGGACGCCGGCCCGGTTTCGATCACGGCCACGCCGCTGGGGCCGCGCAGGACGTAGCTGGCGATGATAGCAGGAAAACCCTGGAAGCGCAGATCAACGATCTCGACCATGGGGAAAGACTCCATTCACACGGATGCAAACGCTGCGGGGCGCAGCGTCAGGCGCAGCAAGACAGAGGGCGTAAGACCCGCGATGTTGCCGGGTCTTACGCCCCCGAGAGGCGCTGGTCAGGCGCGATACGCACCCTGACAGGCCGGCGCAAGTTTAGCGCATGATCAGCGGCAGGTATTTCATATAGCCGTTGACGAACTGCAGGCGGCCTTCGATGGCAGGCGAGATGGGGTCAGCCTGCGCCGAGATGTAGTTGATGACCGCGTCGCGCACGTAGTACTGGGTATCGTGCGTGATCTGGTCCAGCGGCCACAGGCTGACGCTGTCGTCGTTGAAGTTGCAGGAGCCTGCAGCCAGGTAGTTGACGGTCGAGACCTCGTAGAAGGTGTCGGCGTCTTCGAAGTCCACCGGCGCGCCGTTGGCCACCAGGGATACCGCGTTGTTGCCGTTGGGCGGGAACGGGTATTGGTCAAGATAGGTGATCTGGACATCCTGGTTGGTGGTGAGCATGCAGGTCGTGTAGTACGAATAGCCACCAGCGCCTGGCACATACTTGTAGAAGAAGTAGTTGCGATAGGCGCGCTCCAGAATCGCCTTGAGCTGCGGGCCATTTATGCGCATCACTACCAGCGAGTTCTCGTAGGGCATCAGCGAGAACATGTCGTTCACGATCAGGGTGGTGGGGTTGGCAGGCGTGGCCGAGGCTGCCACCTTGCGGTTGCTCATGGCGCCCGAGAGGTGGAAGTCGACCGTGATGTCGTGGCTCGCCAGCTCCCACACCGAGGCATCGGCCTGCATGTTGGCTGCGTTGGTCTCTTCGGTGAAGCCGTTCAGGGCGTCCAGCGGCACCTCCGTCTGGCCGATGACCGTGGTCGTGTAGGCGGTCAGGAAGTCGATGTAGGGATCGACGATCGCCCGGATGGCCGGATCTTCCGGCGTCGACATGGTAACCGGCAGATAGCGTCCTGCTCTGGCAACGACTTCGTAGCCGCCGATTGTCTTTGGCAACAAACCGAGGACGAGCTCGCCCAGATAGCTGTTGTAGCGATAGGCGTGGTTGATGATCACCGGCGTGTTGTTGGGACCGCCGACGAAGGCCGGCAGGTAGAGGTAGGGCCCCGACGCGCTGGTCTGCCGGCTGGGGTCGGT
>JBFYTD010000562.1:0-2685 GCA_041300885.1 Anaerolineae bacterium
TCCTGGCCCTGCCAGTAGTTGAAGAAGAGGGTGCCCTGGAAGGGGTCGCCCGCATCGACCACCAGGACGTTGCCGCCTTCGGCCTTGACCTGCTGGATCGCAGTGTAGCGGCGGGCTACGCCGCCCAGGTTGCCATTGTTGCATGTGGCCATGCAGGGCTGGATGTTGGCATGGGTGTCATTGGTGTGCAGAATCGTCAGGGTGATCGGTTCATCCGCCAACGCGGCCGGGACGAACATCACGGCCAGCACGAACATGACGGCCAGCGCCAGCGAGAGGCTGATCGCCGGACGCTGCCAGCGAGCTGGGGCCTGCGAACTCGCTGATCGAAGGGTTAGTAGTCGTCTCATCGTTGTCTCCTTACAAGTGAAGCATTAAGGTGGATGGGTCGGCTTCGTCCGCTCGGCGCCGGATAGTGTGAAGGGAGCAATACCCGTTGTTGACGGACGAAAAAGGGGAGATAGTCGAAACCTCTTGGGGTATCCAGAGAGTAATACCATTATAAGAAGGACAGCGCATTGAGTCAAACTGTCAGGCGCGGTTGCTGTCTTTCTGGCTGGCGCAACCTGTGGTATGATGCGGCATTGATTAATCACACGAGGTATCAGATGCCCAACTGTCCAAACTGCGATACCTGGAACCCTGACGACAAGAACATTTGCTGGCGCTGTCAGACAGAGCTACCCAAGCCGATAGAGAAAGCCAAGCGATCCGCGCGTCGCTTTTTCGGTCTGCCGCTTTACCTCTGGATCGCGCTGGTCTTCTTCGTCGTCATGATCCTGGCCTCTCAGTGTTTCGTCACCGAATTAACCCGTTTGACTGGCTAGCCCGTCCGCTATGAACCGACGACAACGGGCCATAGTTGAGCGCGCTCGCCAGCGCCGCCTCCAGCGCCGCAGCGCCGGTTGGCTGCCGCTGCTCTTGGGGCTGGGTATGTTGCTGCTCTGTGGAGGCTTCGCGCTGCTGGCCGGGCTGTGGTGGGCGTCGCAGGCTGCCGCAGGATCGGGGGCCTGGCCGGGCACGGCGCAAAGCCGACCGCCGACCATCCTGCTGCTGGGTATCGACCAGCGCGCCGACGAAAGCGGCCCCACCCGCAGCGACTCGATGATCCTGCTGGGCAGCCAGGCCGAAAGCAGCGGCGCAGCCCTGCTGTCGATCCCGCGCGATCTGTGGGTCAACATCCCGGACGTCGGCGAGCAGCGCATCAACACTGCCCTCTTCTTCGGCCACGATCCTGAGGATGCTGGCGCCGGCCCGCGGCTGGCAGCGCGCACCGTGCAGCAGGAGCTGCGCCGGCCGGTGGACCGCTACCTGCTGCTGGACTTCGCCACGTTCGTGCGCGTGGTCGATGCTCTGGGCGGCGTCGAGGTCGACGTGCCCGCGCCGATTGTCGATACGGAGTACCCCACCCCTGACTACGGCGTCACCACTGTTCGCTTCGACCCCGGCCTGCAGACTATGGACGGCGAGCGGGCGCTGATCTACGTGCGCACGCGGCACAGCGACGGCGACTTCAGCCGTTCCATGCGCCAGTTGCAGGTGCTGCAGGCCATGGTGGCCAAAGCGCTCCAGCCCGCCAGCTGGCCCCGCCTGCCTGAGCTATACCGGGTGCTGAACGCGGGCGTGGTGACCAATTTGACGCCGGCCGATGGACCGGCGCTGCTGCCCCTGTTCTCGGCCATGGCGCGCGGCGAGGTGGTCGCGGCCACGCTGGAGGACGCCACCACCCCCTGGGTCACGCCGGGCGGGGCATGGGTGTTGCTGCCCAACGGCCGCGCCATCGAGCAGATCGTGACCGCGCTCTTCGGTCCCGGATGATGTCAGCGAAGTCCAGCGTTCAGCGGCTGCGCTACGGGGAGGCGCCCGAACAATTCGGCGACTTATATCTGCCGGCGGACAGCGGATTGCGCCCGCTGCTTGTCTTCATCCACGGCGGCTACTGGCGGGCGCGCTACGACCTGGAACATGCCAATCCGCTCTGCCAGGCCTTGGCCCAAGCGGGCATGGCCGTGTGGAACGTGGAATACCGGCGAGTCGGCAACCCCGGCGGCGGCTGGCTCGGTACCTTCGCCGACGTGCTGACCGCGCTGGGCCACGTGCGCCAACTGGCGTTGGACTATCCCCTGGACCTGGCTCGAGTGACGCTGGTGGGCCACTCGGCCGGCGGGCATCTGGCGCTGTGGGCCGCGGCCGCGCGGCGTATTCCGGCCGGCCATACCCTACACGACGCTGATCCCCTGCCTCTGCGCCGTGTGGTGGCCCTGGCCGCGGTCAGCGACCTGCGCCTGGCCTGGGACTGGCAGCTCAGTAGCGGCGCCGTGGGTGAAGTGCTGGGCGGCGATCCGCAGCAGGCGGCCGAAGCCTACGCGCTGGCCTCGCCCATCGATCTGCTGCCTTGCGGCGTGCCGCAAGTGCTCCTGCACGGCGACGCCGACGAGGCCGTGCCCTATGAGCTCAGCCAGCGCTACCACACCGCCGCCCGCGCCGCCGGCGACGACTGCACCCTCGTCACCCTGTCCGCTACCGGCCACTTCGAGCTGATCGATCCCCACTCCGCCGTCTGGCCCCACGTGCTAGCAGCGCTGATCGGCGAATAGATGGTGGCGGGAGTGCGTTTTTAGTGGCCGCTCTAGCCGGTTCCGTGAACCGGCGGGCTTTGGCCGTCGCCGCTGCCTCCCTCCTTTC
>JBFYTD010000563.1:0-2681 GCA_041300885.1 Anaerolineae bacterium
GTGCATTGAGAAAGGACTGACAGTGCTGGCACACGACGAGGGCATGTTTCGACGCGGAGGGATCGTCCGCTTGCCGACTCAGCACTGTCAGTCCTGCGCGTAACCTATTCGTCCAATTGCCCCCGCAACAGACCCAACGGCAACGGGGCCGGCCGGGCGCACGTGCTTTCCATCAGCACGTGCCGTCCCTGGTTCGATGACTCTTCCACCGCCGTCATGACGTCCAGCACGTGGAAGGCCAGTTCGGCGCTGGCTCGCTGCGGCCGCCCGCTGCTGATCGCATAGGCCAGGTCGGCTACGCCGATGCCGCGGCCCACCTCGGCGTCAAACAACAACGGCACGTCGCTCCATTCGGCCGCGCCGGCCCGCCGCACTCGCACCACGCCGCCAAAGATGTTGGGATCCGGCACGGACAGCGTGCCCGCAGAGCCATAGATCTCGATGCGCGGCAGGCTGGCGTGCCAGACGTCGAAGCTGGTGATCAGCGTCGCAATCGGCCCGGCGGCAAAGTCCAGTAGGGCAGCCACGTGGGTGGACACCTCCACAGGCAGGCGCCGACCAAAGTGCTCCGGGCTGGTGGCGACGCGTTCGGGGAAGGAGATGCGGGACGAGCCAGCCACCCGCCGCACCGGCCCCAGTAGGTTGACCAGACTGGTCAGGTAGTAGGGGGCCATATCCAGCAGTGGGCCGCCGCCCACTTGGTAGAAGAAGTCGGGGTTGGGATGCCACCCTTCCGGGCCATGGCCGGTCATGAAGGCCACCGCCGCCACCGGTTCCCCGATCCAGCCGTCGTCAATGAGCTTGCGACAGGTCTGCTGGCCGCCGCCCAGGAAGGTATCGGGCGCGCAGCCGACGCGCACGCCCTGCGCCGCAGCCGCATGCAGGATCTGCTGACCGTCGGCGCGCGTGATGGCCAGCGGCTTCTCGCTGTAGACGTGCTTGCCGGCCGCGATGGCCGCCAGGCTGACCGCGGCATGAACCTTGGGCACGGTCAGGTTGACCACGATCTGGATTGCCGGGTCAGCCAGCAGCGCGTCCACACTCAACGCGCGCGGCACGCCGTGTTCGGCCGCCTGCTGAGCCGCGCGGGCCGTGTCGACGTCGGCCACCGCGTCCAGCTCCAGGATCGAAAAGGCGCGGCAGCCGGCCACGTAGGCCGGAAAGATCTTGCCCGCGCCGATGACGCCGACCTTGACTTGCTCAGGCATGGCCTAGCCCCTCCTGCACCAGGTAGCGATGGCTCTGCTCGACCGCGACCAGCATGTCCGTGGCGCAGCGGTCCAACTCGACAATCAGCCACTGCGCGCCATTGGCCGCTGACACGATGCCATGAAAGTCCATCACGCCCTGGCCCGCGGCGACCATGGAATCCTCGACCGTGGCCGGGCCATCCTTGATGTGTAATAACGGCGCACGCTCGCCCAGGCGCTGCACCAGCGCGGCCGGATCGTGGCCGGCGGCCTGCACCCAGTAGGTGTCGACCTCGAAGCCCACGGCGGGGTCCAGATGCTCCAGCATCACGTCGAAGGCCAACCGGTCCTCGACCATCTGGAACTCCCACCAGTGGTTGTGGTAGGCTAATCCCAGGGCGTGTTGCGCAGCCACGGCTGCAGCCTGGTTGTACTCTTCGCAGATGCGGCGAATTTGGTCGACCTGCTTGAAGTCGTTGGGGCCGTGCATAGAGACCAGATAGGATAGCCCCATCTGGCGGGCGTAGTCCAGCACCGGGCCCTGGTTCTTGCCCAGCGGCAACGGGGTGTGGGCGGCGGGGACGCGCAGGCCCAGCTCGCGGAACAGGCTGGCAGCCTTGCTCCAGGTCGTGCCCGGTATCTCGAAGGTGGTCTCCAGTGCGCCGTAGCCCATGGCGGCGACGCGGCGGATGGTTCCCTCGAAGTCGCGGCCAAGCTGCTCGCGCACGGTGTAGGTTTGTAGGGCGATGGGTAAGGTCATAGGGATGCTCCTTGGGAAATTAGCGATAGAAATCGATCCAGGTGATCCTGAACTCGGTTGCTGCTGCGGCGAAAAAGGCCTGCGGCGCCGTGACCTGGAAATCGCCGCCGGCCACGCCGGCTTCTGATTCGACCCGCGTTACGTCCATCCAATGGGGTGACTGGGGCGTAACCGGCATCTCGTCGCCGTCCACCGTGACCCCCTGCAAGACCGCCCGGTCGCCGCCGCTGGGCACGGACAGGCTGACGACGGTGTCATTGTAGGCAAAGGTCATCTGCTCCAGGCCGCGCAGATGGAGGCGAAAGAGGATCGACTGCGGCATCTCGCCGGCCGCCAGGCTGGCGCTAGAGCCGCCAATGCCGGTCTCACTCCGCACGTCAAAGATCACGCCGTCCACGCCGACGGTCACGAGGACGCGGTCGCCGGGCTTGTCTACGGCCATCTCGAACTCGGGGACTGCGCCGCCCCCCGCCGGGCCAACAACGAGCGGCTGCGCGCAGGCTGCGAGCAGTCCACCCGCCAATCCTGCTGCCACCCACCAACGCAAACGGGCACGTAAAGGCGAACGAGACACGCGATCTATGCTCCTTTCCAGGGGAATCAGTCCGGCTGGCAGCCCGACACTGCCAGTATAGCCTCCCCTTGCATGGCCGTCAATTCAGGCTGCGATGTTTGTGCCGCAAGAAAGTGGCTTTTCAGGCGGTGGGCCAAACGTTGGTTTCGGTACGGTG
>JBFYTD010000079.1:0-7683 GCA_041300885.1 Anaerolineae bacterium
AGCCGGCAAGCGCCAGGTCGATGGCCTTGCGCGCCTCGGAGGTGGCCGCGTCGATGGGCAGCCCGGCCGCCAGCGCGCCGTAAAAGCTGGCAGTGAACTCGATCGCCGCCCGATCGCTGATTTCGTACTGCATGGCCAGCACAGCCGGCAGGCCGCGCCGCACCAGCCCGGCGGCAATGCTGGAGAAGCGGCTCTGCTCGCTGCCCTTGGCCCCCTCGCAGGCGTTGAGCACTGCCAAGCGCAGGGTGCGGTGGTCGGCCAAAAGGCCTGCAAGCTGGCTGGCGCTGACCCTCGTGGCTCGCCCGTCGTCGCCGGCCAGCAGCAAAACGCCCTCGCCGCTGCGCGGATCGAAGGCCGCGTGGCCGACGAAATGGAAGATGTGCCACGGGCCGGTCTGCATGGCCGCCTGCAAACCGCGCCAGCTTGAATCTTCCAGCCAAACCAGCTCGATCTGGCCCTTGGCTTGCAGCGGCTGCACGGCCTGCCCCAGCCGGGCCTTCTCGCGCTCCACGTCCAGCGGCGGTGCGTCGGTTGGGCCGGCGACCAGGCCCAGGATGCGCAGCGGCGGCTTGACGGCCAGGGTCTGCTCCCCCAGCGGCAGCTCCAGGTAGCGCACGATGGGAGTCAGCCGCGATAGGGCCAGGAACTCGCCGGCGCGCGGGTCGTAGAGGAACTCCCAGGGCACAGTGGCCAGCTCGGCCGCATTGACTCGCAGACGGATGCGCAGGCCCTCGCCGCTATCGGCCACGGCCTGGCGGCTGCGATCGTAGACCGTGCGCACCTCGCCCGTGAGTAACGCATCGAACAGTTGGCTGCCGAAAGCCTGGGCGTCCTGGCCTGCCGCTGTCCCGCCGCCGCCCAGCACCGCGTCCTCCAGCAGGGCCAGCCGCGCCTCTAGCTCGGCCGGCGTCCAGGGGAAGGCCATGGCCGCGCGCGCCTGGCCGGAGGGGGAGTTGAGCACCGCCACCGCGTACCGGCCATCGGCGGCCACCGGGCTGATTTCGAGATCGAAGTCGCGCAAACGGAGAATATCCATGGCAAAGGCAGTCAACTGTCGGCAAACTAAGCTTACTGATGGGGCCATTATGCCCTGTTGGCCTGTTCTGTCAAGTGATTTGTCCCCAATCTCTTGACGTTCGGGTCGGGAGGCGGCTCGGTCAGGCCCACTCCGGCAGAGCTCCGGGGTGCTACGCGAAGACCGGACACAGCGTGGGGGGCCTCAAGCGCGCTGGCGGCGGGCGCGCAGCAGCGCGGCCAGACCGATGACGATCCAGACGGCGTTGACGACCACCGAGGGCAGCGCGCCGTGATAGCCGGAGTTGATGGCCAGCATCACACCCCCGCTCAGGTTGAGCAGTTGAAAGCGCAGGCTGTCGCCGGCCAGCTTGCGATTGGAGACCAGGGCGTAGGCCAGCAGCAGCAGGACAGCGCCGATCCAGCCCAGGATGTCGATGACGGTGGAGGGTGGGGGCATGGGCGAGGGGCACACCAGGGATTGGAAATCCCCTGGCTGAAGGCGAAAAGCGCCCTCAGGCGCTGGGAGCAGACATCCGACTCAGGCGCTGGTAACAGACCTCCGACTCAGGCGCTGGGAGCAAACTTCCGACAAGCCCTGAGGGGCTTTCTCGGTTTCAGACGGTGAATTCTATTCACCGGGCTATTCACCGGGCGGCGCCGTGCGCCAGTAGATGCCTTGCTCGCGCTGCAGGAGGCCGGCGTCCACCAGGTAGCGGCGCAGCGCGGCGTAGTCTGGGTCGACCTGCTGCAAGATCTCGTTGACCTGGCGTTCGGGATACATCACGCCCGGCTCGAAACGCTCCGCCAACCAGCGCAGGATCACCAGTTTCTTGCCCTGGCGGGCAGGCATGCGCACCAGGCGGCCGTCCTGCACGAAGGTGTTGAGGATCTTTTCGTCTTCAGGGGTCATGGGGCGGCCTCCCCCGGTCGGGCGTCGCCGGCGGTCATGACCACGGTGTGGACGCGGGCCTCGTCGGTGATGATATACAGCACTGCCCCGGTCGACAGTTGAAAAACCGACACGACGCTGTCGGCCTCGGCCTGGTCGTCGGAGGCCTCATACTGGTGCCGATAGAGATAGGCTGCGGCCGGCTCGCCGGCCTGCTGCAACGCCTGCTGGGCGCCCGGCATGATCTCGATCGCGCCCAGGCTGAACTTGCCATCAGAACTGCTCATGCTGCTCCTTGCTGCCCGCTCGCCTCACGGTGTGGGACAGATTTCAATGTATGGGGCGTTGCCGATATATTTCTCGCGCTCCTGCGGGGTCAGATCGCGATTGGCAATGGCGCAGGCGCGTTCCTGCCAGGAGATCGTTGGCAGACTCCACAGGCTAACCAGGCCATCGCTGCCGAAGGATCCAATCGCCAGCGTGCGTCCATCAGGACTGATCGCCATACTCTCGGTCTCGATGGCGGTGTGCAACGGCGGCGCCAATGCCTGGCGAGTCGCTGCATCCCACCAGATGACCGTGCCGCTGTTGTCGCCGCTGTAGAGGCTGCGCCCGCCGTCGGCCGGGTTAAAGGCAACGCTCCAGACGGGCGCCTGGTGCCCTGTCAGCGGCTCACCGTCCGGCTGTCCTGTGGCTACGTCCCAGAAGCGCACCGTCTCGTCCAGACTGCCGGAGACCAGTGTGGCGCCATCCCCGCTCCAGGCCAGGTTCGTCACCCAACCGGAATGGCCCTGCAGCGGCTGGCCGATCTGCTCGCCCGTCGCCACCTCCCACAGGCGAATGGTCGTGTCTGCGCTGCCCGACGCCAGGATGCTGCCATCAGGACTGAAGGCCAGGCTGATTATCCAACCAGCATGTTCTGCAAACGGATCGAACAACGGTTGGCCCGTGTCCGCATCCCACAGGATAAAGGTGTTGTCGAAAGAGCCGGACGCAATAATCCGTCCATCGGGACTGATGGCCACGCCTGCAACCGGGCCGGCATGGCCTTGCAGCGGCTGGCCGATCTGTTGGCCGCTGCTGGCATCCCAGCGCACCAGGTCGCCACCGGCGCTGGCCGAGACCAGATAGCGGCCATCTGGGCTGTAGGCGACGTTGAGCACGGCATTGTCATGGCCTTGCAGCGGCGGCAACAGCGCGCGACCGCTGGCTGCATCGCGCAGACGCACCGTCCGGTCGAAGCTGCCGGAGGCCAGCTTGCGACCATCGGGGCTAAAAGCCAGGCCGCGCACCGTGCTGGTATGGCCGGACAGCCAATGCACGCCACCGGCATCCCAGACCACGAGTTTGCCCGCTGCGTCGCCAGAGATCAGCCTGCGACTATCCGGGGTCCATGCCAGCATGCGCACCCAGTTGCTGTGGCCCAGCAGCGGCGCCCCCAGCGCCTTGCCGGTCGCAACGTCCCACACAATGACGGCAGAATCTGTGCCGCCGGTCGCCAGCAGCTTGCCATCAGGACTCCATGCGACGGCCAGCACGCGGCCATCGTGCCATTGCAACGGTGGGTACAAAGGCTGGCCTGTAGCGATATCCCAGACGATAGCGATGCCGTCAAAACCGGCCGAGGCCAACAAGTTGTTGTCGGGGCTGAACATGACGTCATGGATGCTGGCGGTATGTTCATTCATCGGTAAGCCCAACAGTTGCCCATCGCTGGCGCTCTGCACCGTCAACGTAAACTCACGACTCGAGGCTATCACGCTGCTGTCGGCGCTGAATGCCATGCCATTGGTGCCTGTCAGCTTCAGTGCTTCATCCACAGGGGCTCCGCTTGTGGCGTCCCATGATTTCAGCACGCCGTCATCGCCGATGGAGCGCACGGTCTGGCCGTCAGGCGTAAATGCGAGCGCGGTTACTGCGGCGCTATGCGCCAGTATCGGTTCGCCCTGCGGTTGTCGGCTCTGCACATCCCAGAACCGCAGGTAACCGGCCCAATCGCCGGAGGCCAGGCGTGTGCCGTCCGGGCTCCAGGCCAATGAATGGACCGGCTGCTGATGGCCGGCCAACGGCGATCCCACCCCTTGATTGCGCTCCAGGTCCCACAGCCAGATGGAACCATTTTCGCCGCCCGTTGCGAGCAGACGGCCGTCCGGGCTGACCGCAGCGCCGTAAACGCTTGAGTCCTGGCCATGCAGCACTGTTCCCAGCAGAGGGTTGAGTTCGAGGTTGAGCAGAAACTCGGTATCTTCCTGCGCGTTTTCGTTGAGTTGCATCGACTGCAATGCCAACAAAACCGACAGATCAGGCGCATTGGCGGCCAGGTTAAGCGCTTGAGCGGCCAACTGCCGCGCGCGAGCCAAAGAGGCTTCCTTCTCGGCAATGCCACGTTCGGCATCGGCGTTCGCCTGAGCAGTCTGGGCCAGGTCGGACTGGCGCACGGCCTCGTTGCGCTGCAGCACGGCCAGCAGGCCGGCTAACACAGCCAACACTGTCACAATGGCCAGGGTAGCCGAGAGCCAGCGCAGCCGCTGGTTCGACCGCGCCTCCACGTCGGCGCGCTGGTGTTCTGCCTCGGCCAACGCTTTGGCCTGAGCCACCGTTCTCTGCCGCCCCGCCTCTGCGTCCAACTCGTCGCGCTCTCGCTGGGCCTGGCTCGCCGCGATCAGCTCCAGCGCCTTTGGACTGAGATCCTCCGGGCGCGCCGCGCGCCAGCCCTCAGCCTCCACCAGCGGCGCGCCGCGCAGCAAAGCGCCCTGGTCCCGGCCGCTGTCCAGCCATTGATCGGCCGCCAGGCGGACTCGCTGCTTCCAAAGGTGAAAGGCGCGATCGGCGTTGATCCAGGTGCGCATCCGGCCCCAGCCGTGAATCAGCGCTTCGTGGACGATCTCGGCGGTCTGCTGGCCGCGCACGTCGACATCGGTGACCACCAGGCGTTGGTCGGCCAGATGCTGAACCAGCGCCCAATCCTCTGCGCCTACTTCAGCGGCGCTGATCGGCCGGCGGGTGTCGTCGGTGTCCTGGCCCAGTTGGACCATCTGGGTAAACACGCGCCGGGCTGCGACCTGTCGGGCTGGGCTCAACCCAGCAAAGACCAGTTCAGCATAGCTAGCCAGCGCGCCCTCCACCTGGCCAATAGCCTCATAGGCCTCGTGCGTCAAGACACCGTCTGCCTGGCGCTCCCAAAGTTGGGTCAATGCGAACTCCAGCAGCGGCAGACGGCCCGGATTCTGGCCCACATCGTTCAGCAGGCGCGCTACCATGCCATCCTGCAGACGCACGCCCTGGGCCTGGGCAGGCTTGACGATCGCCTCTGCCAACTCCTCGCGGTTCATTGGCCCCAACATGATGGTGTTATCTTGCAACGCATCAGCCAACGAGCGATGTGACAACACCTGTCCCATGAAGTCGGCCCGCACAGCCAACAGGATGGAGAACGGCGCACGAGCGCCACTGTCGCCCGCTGTCCCCACCAGAAGATCGATCAACGCCTGGCGCTGGTCATGGTCAGTACACAGCGTGTACAGTTCCTCGAATTGATCCAACACCAACAGCAAGCGTGGACCGACCGTGTTTGGACTGCGACCGCCCAGCAATCGAGCCAGCGAGACCTGGCCGCTGGCCAGCATCTCGGCCAGGTTGTTCCTGCGAGCAGCCGGGTCCTTGGGCAGCAACAAGTCGCCTGCCTGGATATGGGGAGCGATGGCTGCGGCCAAGGCATGGAAGGGCTGGGTGCCCAGTCGCGGCGCGCAGATCGTCCATGCTGGCGCCGGCTTACCATTGCCAGCGCGGCCTGGGGCGGAACCATCGATCACCTCGACGCTGTTCAGACGATGGATCAGGCCGGCGTGCAGCACCGAAGACTTACCGCTGCCCGACGGTCCGATCAATGCCGCCACGGACCCGCGCTGGACCGCCTGCACCAACTGGCGAGTGATCGCATCCCGACCGTAGAAATCAGCGGCATCGACGTCGCGAAACGATTGGAGGCCGCGGTACGGGTTGGTGGTCAGTTTGTCGCCAACGCCGGCTGCTGGCAGCGGGAGGCCAGCCCGGATGCGCTGAAAAAGCTCGGTGGTTTGTTTCTCTGGCTCGATCCCCAGGTCGGCAGCCAGGACAGCGCGGCACAGATCGTACTGCGCCAGGGCAGCGTTGCGCTGGTTCGCGCCGGCCAGGGCCAGCATCAGTTGGCGATGCGCCTCCTCATGCCAGGGTTGCATGCCGAGCTGGCCGCGCGCGTACTGTTCGGCCTGGGAATAACGGCCCGCAGCCAGGTGGTGCGCGGCCAGCGTGTTCAGGGCGTGCAGCGCCTGTTGATGTAGAGTTTCCTGCTGGGTCTGCTGCCACTCGTCGAAGCCGGGACTGTCGCCAAAATTTAGTCCTGGCAGAAAGGGTCCGACGTAGAGTTCAGCGGCCTGACTCAGCCGATCAATGCAGTCTGCACAGTGAAGCAACGCACGGTGGGGGTGACTCGCGACTTTAGCCAGCAAGACACGAAACAGCGCTACGTCCACTGTCATCGACTCTGGTCCGGCCTGGAGCCAGATGTCGTTACGGTCTGCATCCAGCACAACGGCGGCGCCCAAGGGGCTGAGCAAGTGGCGCAAATTGGCCAGCGCGCTGCTCAGACTGCGGCGCGCCGAGCGGTCATCGAAGTCGCCCCACAAGAGTGCAGCGATCCAGTCGCGGCGGTGCGATCGTGTTCCTTCCAGGGCCAGATACGCTAGCAGCGCCCGCGTCTTATCCGAGCGAAAGCCTGTCAGAGCCTCGCCATCTAAAGTCGCCTGGAACGTGCCGAGCAGTCTGATGTTCAAATGCGCCATACATCGTTACCGCTTCAATACTGCGTACACAAAGCAACTGCACAGAGGCGCCGGGCGCTTGAGCCACGATTCGCACATCATGACTAGCTCCGACCCAGTGCCGGGCGCCTCAAGCTCGATTTGTAGATCGCCGTTGCACTTTCGTTGCAGTCGTCTGGTAGAGTAGTTCCGAACGTGAACCTGGTCTATGTCTGCCCTGCGTCTCTGACACCTTTGGCCGCAGTGCCTGCTGGCTCAAGGAATTCTAGCTTGATATATAAGGCGACATTTGGTTTAGGCGGGAGTGGGGAAGGCGAGCATTGCATCTGAAGCAGTATCGGAGTACGCCAATGCCGTTCCGTGGAAGCACATAGGCGAGCACGTTCAGCAAGAGCTGCGTTGGGTGCGTGGGGGGGAGGTACCCAACGCAGCTCTTTGCTTTGTGTATCGGCTACTGCCCAACCATGTAAGCCACCGTCACACCGTCGCCTCCCTCGCCTGCCTCGCCCTCGCGAAAGTTCTTGACCAGGGGATGCTTGCTCAGCTCCCGGCGCACCGCCGTGCGCAGCACGCCCGTGCCCTTGCCGTGGATGATGCGCACCCAGGGCATCATGCCCAGGTAGGCGTCGTCCAGGTATTTTTCCAGCCGCGGCAACATCTCCTCGATGTTGGCGCCGCGGATATCCAGTTCCAGGCCGACGTGAGGCAGCGGCGTCGCCCCGCCTGAGGGCTCAGCAGGCTCGGCCACGCGTTTGGGCTTGTTGATGCCCACGGGCGCGGCCTGGCTGACGTCGCGCCGCTCCAGCCTGCCCAGCGGCAATCGCATGCGGAAGGAGCCGATCTGCACCTCCGCGTCCTGGTCGGCCGGGGAGATGGCCGCGATCTGGCCGCTGGCCTGCAGGCTGGGGATCCAGACCGTGTCGCCGACCGTCAGCGGTACGGCTCGCTGGCTGGCCGTCAACTGGGCCTCGATGGACG
>JBFYTD010000564.1:0-2678 GCA_041300885.1 Anaerolineae bacterium
ACGCTTGAGAAGGCTGCGCTGGTCAGGTAAGCCGCCGTATCGAGCGCTGGTCGAGTAGGCCGCCGTATCGAGACCAAGCGGTTCGTATGCAAAACCCGCTTGGTCTCGATACG
This sequence comes from Anaerolineae bacterium, assembly GCA_041300885.1. Classification (GTDB taxonomy): domain Bacteria; phylum Chloroflexota; class Anaerolineae; order JAAEKA01; family JAAEKA01; genus JAAEKA01. Next base: position 114 of record JBFYTD010000564.1, read on the forward strand.
CTAGAGTTGCGTGACCTCATGCACCAGGGCTTACCTCAACCCGCTACCCCACTCCGGGGTGCTTCGCAATCGACCAGCGCTAGCCAAAGCTTTCATTAAGCTGAGATCACAACTGTCCCTCTCTATACCACCGGAGTTCGAATATGCCCAAACACCGCTTGCTCTATCTCTCCCGCGCCGACGTCGAGGCTGTCGGCGTCCCCATGCCGGAGATCATCGACGCACTGGACGAGGCCTTTCGCCAGCACGGCGAGGGTAAGGTGGAGATGCCGCCCAAGCCTGGCGTCCATTCCCGCCCCGACGCCTTCATCCACGCCATGCCCTGCTACATCCCCGGCGCCGAGGCCATCGGCGTCAAGTGGGTGGCCGGCTATCCCGACAACCCCCAACGCGGCCTGCCCTATATCAGCGGCCTGTTGGTGCTCAACGACGCCGAGACGGGGCTGCCGCTGGCCGTCATGGATTGCACCTGGATCACCGCCAAGCGCACGGGCGCGGCCACGGCCCTGGCTGCGCGTTATCTGGCTCGCCCCGACTCGCAGACCGTGGGCATTCTGGGTTGCGGCGTGCAGGGGCGCAGCAACCTGGAGGCCCTGGCTGTGCTGTTCCCGGTTCAGCGGGTGATGGCCTACGACCGCGCGCTGGAAAACGCGCTGCGCTTCGCTGACGACGTGGACGACAAGTGGGGCCTCGAGGTGGTGGTCGTCGATGATCCGCGCCAGGCGGTCAGCGGCTGCGACATCGTGGTGACGGCTGGACCGATCCTGCGCCAGCCGCACGCGACCATCCAGGCCGGCTGGCTGGACGCCGGCGCTTTCGCCTCGCTGGTGGACTTCGACTCCTACTGGGACCGCGCCGCTCTGGCCGAGGTGGACAAGTTCTGCACCGACGACGTCCCCCAACTGGAACATTACCAACACGTGGGTTATTTTCAGGATATCCCCCCGGTCTACGCCAGCCTGGGCGAGCTGGTCACCGGCCAGAAGCCGGGCCGCCAGTCGCCGGCCGAGCGCACCATGACCGCCAATCTGGGCCTGGCCCTGGACGATATGGCCACCGCCCCCATCGTCTACCGCCGCGCCGTGGAGCGCAAGATCGGCCGCTGGCTGCCGCTGTGAACACGAAGGATTTGCTCACGGATCACGCCGATGGCAATCAAATAATTGGACGCAGATTATCGCAGATCAACGCAGATGTTTTTAACATAATGTTCGATCTGCGACAATCCTTAAAATCTGCGTCCAAAATCGAAAGGTGCAAACGTAGTGCGATGTGCTCAGCCTGCCCGCGGGCCGGTCAGGTCAACGACTGCGCTGATCTCCGGTCCATCGACCTCGTACGAGACTGGGAACGGCGAGCGCTTGAGCAGCGACCACACGCCCCGGTTCTCGCTGCGGAAAGTAGCCGTCAGGCGTTCAATCCCGTCTCCTTGCGCTTGCAAACAGGCAAAGAGCAGCAAGGCCGAGCCAACGCCGCGTCGCTGCATGTCGTCCCGCACGGCGACGGCCAGTTCCGCCTCGCCTTGCCCGGTACGCACATAGCGCACTGCCGCCGCCGGCGTCTCCGTCATCTCAGGCAGGTCGACGAAGGCTAGCCATGCCATGTCCGTGGGCGGCCCCAGCCGGGCCAGCCGCTCGGCCTCCTGCCGCACTCGCTGCGGATCTGGATCATCCATCACCTTGCTGAAGCGCAGGAAGCGACTGGACGGGCTGAGATGGCTGAAAAGGTCTACCAACGTTGGACCATCGCCTGGTTGTTCAGGCCGCACGCGCAGCGTCAGGCCGCTGGTCGTCTCGAGGGTCGTCCAGGCGCTGTCGTTGGTCGCTGCAGGCGTGGCTATCATGAGCGGTAGGTGGCTGGCTAGTTGAGCGAGGGCGAGCCTTCGTTGCGAGCCTGCATGTGGATCACGACCTCGACCTGCTGGCCGCGTGGCTGCCACGTGACGTGGTAGGGCGAGTAGCTGAGGATCTGCCATACCGCCTCATTGTCGCTGGCGAAGTAGGAGATCATGCGGCTGACACCCATGGCGCGTGCCTGGTCCAGCACGAAATAGAGCAGCTTGCTGCCAATGCCCTGCTCTTGCATGTCATCGCGCACGACTACCGACATCTCCGCTTCGTCCGGGTTGCAGCGCAGGAAGCGGCCGCTGGCCACCAGGCTATCGGGTTCACCGGGCAGGTCGGCAAAGGCCAGCCAGACGCAGCCGTCGCCGGGGCTTATCTGGACCAGTCGGGTCGCCTCGCGCAGCGCCTCGTCAGCCGGGCTGCGCATGTCTGGGCCAACTCGTTCAAGGCGTCTTTCCGGGCTGCCGTGCTCGAACAGCGCCACCATGCGCGTCAAGTCGTCCTCTTTCTTGGGACGAACCCGTAGTTCGAGGCCATTGTTCAAACGCCATGTCGTGATAACATCGCTGGACATAACAGTCTCCTTGAGTAGATTCGGACGACTATCGGGCTGGCCGATGGGTTGCCGGGTTCCATCGCCGTCGCGATCGACCGGTTGCTTGAGATCGATAGTGACTTCCGTCTCCGAGCCATGCACCGTAGTGACAACAACGTAAGGCGC
>JBFYTD010000565.1:0-2677 GCA_041300885.1 Anaerolineae bacterium
GGTTTTTTATTCGTTCCGTGATTCGTTCTAACGCATAGCAACAGCAATCCTGACAGGCCATACGACAAACGGCGTATATCGGGGATCCAAAGTAACAGTTTAGTGAAAAGGGAAGCGGATTTCGCTGAACTCCGAGGCGGTGCGATGCCAGGCTCCGGGCATGAGTGAACCGCTGATCGTTCAGGGCCGGGCCCTTACCCCGGATCACCTCGCGCAGGTGCGCTCGCTCATCACCGCCCATCCCCAAGCCAGCCGCCGACAACTCTCCCAGATTCTTTGCTCCCAGTGGGACTGGAAAAACGACGCCGGGCTCTTCAAGGACATGGCCGCCCGCACCCTGATGCTCAAGCTGCATCAACGTGGCTTGATCGCCTTGCCCGCTCGCCGCCACCCCCCCGCGACTCATCGCCGCGGCCAGCCGCGCCCCGCCTGCCTGCCCTTGGAGTTCGCGCTGCCTGACCCGCGGTGTGGTGACTTGAACTCGGTGCTGCCCATTTCGGTCCAATGCCTCGCTGCGCACGAGCCGGATCAGCGCCTGTTCACGGCGTTGCTCCAGGAGCATCATTATCTGGGGCTGCGCACCACCGTCGGCGAAAACCTCAAGTATCTGGTGCGCGCCGCCGACGGACAACCCCTGGCCTGCCTGCTCTTTGGGGCGGCGGCCTGGAAAGCCGCCGCCCGCGATGCCTGGATCGGGTGGTCGCCCGCCCAGCGCACCGGACGCCTTCAGTGGCTGACCAACAACACCCGTTTTCTCATTCTGCCGGGCGTGCGGATTGCCCATCTGGCCAGCCACGTGTTGGGCCGGGTGGCCCGCCGCATTGCCGCTGACTGGCAGGCCAAATACGGACATCCCGTCGTGGCTTTGGAGACCTTCGTGCAGCGCGACCGCTTCACCGGCGCCTGTTACCGGGCCGCCAACTGGACTCACGTGGGCGCCACCACCGGGCGCAGCCGTCAGGACCGCAACCATCAACTGCGGGTCGGGGTCAAAGACGTTTATCTGTTGCCGCTGTGCCGGCACTGGCGGGCGCAGTTGCTGGCCCAACCTTGATGCTTGGCGATGGCTCAACGTCCACCCCATTACGATGAGTTTTACGGGCAACCCTGTCCCTATCATTTGGCCTGTCCGCATCTGCAAGGGCAAAATGTCGAAACGATCCGGCGGCAGAACCAGCTCTTGAGCGATGAGAACCAACACCTGCGCCAGCGCGTGGACCAATTGGTTGAGCAGATCGATGAACTGGAAACCCGACTGGCCGAACTCCAGCGCTGCCATCGCAGCCAGTTCAAGCCCAATAAGGCGGACGCTGATGACCCTGCCCAGGGAGCTCAGGGTTCCCGATCCCGGCGCCGCAAAAAGCGTGGCGCACCCAAGGGACATCCAGGCTGGACACGTCCCGAGCCCCAACGCGTGGATCAAACCGTCCCGGTGCCCCGGCCCGAAACCTGTCCGCACTGCCACACCCCCGGCCTGGCACCCCATCCGGAAAGGCACACCCACCGGCAGGAAGACATCGTGCTGGTGCCGCGCACCGTGGTCACCGAATACCAGCATGCCCAATCCTGGTGTGGATGCTGCGGACGGCCCGTTCATCAAACCGGGCCCAACGAAATGCGCGGGGCCGCCATCGGTCCGGTGGCCAAAGCCGCCGCTGTCTGGCTGCGCTACGGCGTGGGCATTCCCTATCGCAAAGTCCAGAGCCTCTTCGAGCAGCTCTTCGGCCTGCGTTTCGTGCCCGCCTCCACCCTGGGATTTGATTGCCAACTGACCCGGCGGGCGGCGGATCTTTACGACGACCTGCGCGCCAAAGTCAAAGTCGCCGAAACGCTCCACGCCGACGAAACCCACTGGCGGGTGGACGGGGTGAATTATTTCCTGTGGTATGCGGGCAACGAGCAGCTCAGTTGCCATCACATTGACCGGCACCGCTCCGGGCAGGTGGCCGTGGAGTTGATTGGCCAGAACTACGCGGGCCTGCTGCACGCCGACGATTACGCCGCCTACAATCTGGTGCAACCCGCCCACCGGCAAAGCTGCCTGGCCCATCACTTGCGCAAAGCCCAGGATCTCCAGGAACAACTGGCCAACGCCCCGTGCAAACCGGGTCGGCGTTCCCGAACGGCAAAGGACTTTCTCCAACCCTTGATCGACTGGGTTAAAGGCGTTTGCCACGCCCGACAGCAGGCCGCTGACGCCGGTCAGCCGGCCACCACCTTAAAGCCGCGGTGCGCCGGCTGGCTCACACAACTGGATCGAATTTGCCGCCGGGCGCTGCCCGAACCGGAGGTGGAAACCTTTCGCCAACGCCTGATCAAGCACCGCGACCGGCTGCTGGCCTTTGTCGAACACGCCGCCGGCCAGCCCACCAACAACGCCGCCGAGCAAGCCCTGCGGCCCAGCGTCATCCTGCGCAAACTCACCTTTGGCAACCGCTCGGAGGCGGGGGCGCTCAACCACAGCGTCATCACCAGCCTGATTCAGACCGCCAAAAAACAAGGGGCCGCAACGCGCGACGTCCTGGAGAAACTTTTCTGTGATCAACCCCTCCAGGCCAAAGCCGCCCTCTACCCAAAAACCCCGGACACCTCCTGACCACCTTCCCTTTTCACTAAACTGTTACGTGTCGGTTCGGTGTTCGACGTTGAATGTTGGAAGTTGAATGTTCCCCTGACC
>JBFYTD010000566.1:0-2677 GCA_041300885.1 Anaerolineae bacterium
GGCAAGATCACTGCGTCGATCACATGGATTACGCCATTCGAGGTCTCGATGTCAGTAGAGACAATCATGGCGTCGTTGATCATGGCCTTGCCATCCACTATGGAGAAGCCAACGGGGGCGCCTTGAAGCGTCTCAACGCTCAGGCCATCAGTCACACTCTCCGCCATCACCTTACCGGACAGCACGTGGTAGAGCAAAATCTGGCTCAGCGCCTCAGGATCAGCCAATAAGGCTTCCAGCATATCAGCCGGAATAGCAGCGAAGGCGTCATCGGTGGGGGCGAAGACAGTGAAGGGACCCTCGCCGCGCAACGCTTCCTCCAGGCCAGCGGCCTGAACGGCTGCAACCAGGGTGCTGAAGCTGCCAGCGGCCACAGCCGTATCAACAATGTCCATTGCCGGTGCGACCAGTTCTGGGGTAGCGGTGGGCTCCGCTTCTTGCGGAACTGCGGTAGCAGCAGGCTGCTGTTCCGTTGTGACTACGGGAGCGCAGGCGCCCATAACCATCACGACGACCAAAAGCAATGCAATCAAAGACCCGTACTTCATCTTTCGTTCTCCTTTTCTGAACAATAGGGCGGATTTTTCGACTAAAACTCTACACAACCTATACTAAACCAATTCATAACCGGTCACAGTATGGCTACTTCCAATCTAACTTTCAATCAGGCAGCCGCGCCAGGAAGTTCTCGACCGCGGCCAGGAAGGCCGCAGGGCACTCCTCCTGGGGCACATGGCCGCAGTTGGGCAGCACGGCCAGCTCGGCGCCGGGGATTTCGCCGGCCAGCCGGATGCTCTGCTCGGTGGGCACGATACGGTCGTCGTCCCCGGTGATCACCAGCACCGGCACGCCCAGCTCCGCCAGCCGCTGGTCCAGCCTCAGCGGCCGGCTGGCCTGCGTCAGTTCCCACAGGGCGCGGTCCCAGTTCTTGGTTTGCAAGGGCTTGCTGTAGTTGGCCCAGATCTCCTCGGTGAAGCGGGACGGATCATGCCAGGCGCTCTGGCCAAACTGGTAGCCCCACTCGCGGATGTTGCGCACCAGCAGCGGGCCGATGCGGCGTGCTTGCGGCGTGGTCAACAGCGGCCGCGCCCAGCTTGGCGATCCGCCGCCGTCGTAGATGGCCGCATCCACCAGCACCAGCGCCTTAACCCGTTCAGGATAGCGCAGGGCCGTGTGGGTTGCGATGGCGCCGCCGGCCGAGTTACCCACCAGCACGGCCTGCTCGATGCCCAACTCATCCATCAGGCCAACAGTCAGATCGGCCTGCGCGTCGGCGGTGTAGGGGTTGACGCCGTTGGGGAAGTCGCCCGGCATCGGCCGTTCGGTCAGCCCGAACGCGGGCCGGTCGAAGGCCACCACGCGGGCATCCTCAGCCAGCGGCTCTGTCACCTCACGCCAGGAGTAGGTGCTGGAGGCGAAGCCGTGCAGCAACACCAGGGCTGCATCGCCCTCACCAGTGTCCTTGTAGTGGACATTGACGCCGTCGATGTCGACAAACAAGCTGTCGGGGTCGGCCAGTTGCTCTGGCGGCACGACGCCCTCCAGAGCTGGCACCGGCGCCACCAGCGGCCCGATCAGAACCAGCGCCAACAGGATCGCCAACACGATCAAAACAATTTTGCCAAGCTTTTTCATAGGCCCTCGACCTGCTCCAACAGCGCCAGCGTGGCTGCAATGATCTGTGCCTGCTGCTCTTCACGGCTGATGGTGGCCACGTCGGCATCTGATTGGGGGCCGTACCAGCCAAACTGGGCATGGTTACCGCCTTCAATGGGCACCCAAACGGTGGCAGCGGGCAACAGCGGCTCCCCGGCCAGCACATCCTCCATGGCCGCTACACCATCGGCCGTGCCGTAGATCGACGTCGCAGCCAGGTCGCCGCGGCCCGACAGGTCGTCGCTGCCGGCCGGATACGAGGCCCACAGCGCCAGCCCATCAATGGCCTCTGGGTTCCGATTGATAAAAGTGGCCGCCATAGAGCCGCCCAACGAGTGGCCGGCGATCACCCAGTTTTCCACCTCGGGCATGGCGGCGATCACGTCGGCCGCTTTGCCCGCGCCAAACACAGCCAGGTTGAGCGGCATCGGCACGATCACGACCGGATAGCCTTGCTCGGCCAGCGCCCGAGCCGGCGGCGCGTAGGAGCGGGCATCGACCCGGCCGCCGGGATAGAAAATCAGGCCGGTGCTGCGGCTCTCGCCGGTGGGCTGGAAGATATACCACGGCTCGGTCGCTACCTGCACTGCAGCGTCAGATTCCAGGGCCGCCAGCGCCTCAGGCATTGGCCCCAGCGGCGTATAGGCCCAAACGAGGAAGCCCGCCACCGCCAGCAACAAGGCAACAACGACAGCTAGCAACACTTTTTTCCACGGTCTCATGGTTGTTTTCTTTTCTCCTGTCTACGGAAACATTGATAATAACGGTTCTATGATATCCAACACTGCACAATCTGTCAATATTATGAACAGGTTAATTGAACACGCTTGTTGGTTACCATTCGCTGTGCTCTTCGCCTTCGGCTCCACCTGTCAGTTGGCGCCAGGCACGCGCCGGGGTACAATACCTGCACCATGACTGGCGAACCCACCACCGTCGACAAGCTGCGCGCCCTGCCCTGGAGCATCGCCTCCAACGCCGCGCTGGCCGTCTATCTGCAACTGACCTTCTTCGGCTCGGT
>JBFYTD010000567.1:0-2669 GCA_041300885.1 Anaerolineae bacterium
GCGGCCTCGTGGGCCAGGCGGGTGCGGGTGGACGGCTGATAGAAGGCCGTCACCAGCGTCTTCTCTTTGAGCATGTCCACGTTGCGCCGGCCGCGGGCGATGACTTCCATCTTCTGTGCCACGTCGAAGATGTGGAAGAACTCGTTGCGTTCGAACTCCTTGAGGGACAAGATGTCCCGGCCTGCAAAACTGCGCATGATTGTGTCTCCTTGGTTGGGTGAAGGTTAATCCCAGGCCTGCGCCAGCCTGAGCCGAATCACCTTGTCCTGGAAAAAGGCTTCCGAGAAGACGATCGGCTGGTTGGCCTTGTCGTAGAAAACCTGATCCAGCTTGAGCAGCGGCGCGGCGCCGCAGCGCAGCGTGCGACAGGTGTCGGCGTCGGGCAGGACGGCCTGGATGTCGAAGATGGCGTAGTTGATCGGTGTGTTATGATAGCGCTGAACGAACTCGCTCAGCGGCAGCGCGCCGTCGCAGGCCTCAGGGGCAACCTCAAGCACATGCAGCGGCACCGTGGTATGGGTGAAGACGACCGGCAAGTCGTCGGCGTAGAAGAGACGGGTGAGGCTGAGCGCCGGCTCGAACTCGGCCAACATCAGCACTTCCATCGCGCGCGCTGTGATCGGACGCACCTCCTGGCCCAGCAACTGGATACGCGGTGTGTAGCCGCTGTTCGCGATCAGGTGGGTGAAGTTCCATAGGCCGCCCATGCGTGCGGGGATGTTCTCGATGTGCGCATTGACGTAGGTGCCATCGCCCTGCTTGCGCAGCACCATGCCCTCGGCCGCCAGCCGGCCCAGCGCGCTGCGAATCGACGCCCGACTGACGCCCAGCTCGGCTGCCAACTCGCTTTCCGAAGGCAGGCGGGCGCCAGGCGCGTAGGTTTGCATCCTGATACGCTCGGCCAGGATGGCTGTGGCTTGACTGGCTATGGAACGACGCCGTTCCACCAACATAGAGGCGATCCTTCAGAGCGTAGAATAGGGTCCTGCCTGGCGACGCGCTCACGACAAGGGGATGACAGGCGGGCAACCATCGAAAAAGTGCAGATGCTAAGGCAGACGGCAATCGTCTGACCTTTATACAGGATAGCACGATTGTTCACAGGAGTCAAGGGGGTTTTCCTTAAAACATGATGCAGATCATTTGCTTATGCAGCAATTTCGGCGATAATGGTGCCAATGGTCGTGCAATGGCGCACGGGCTGCCGGACAAGCAACCACTGGCCCTGCGCGCCGGTGGTTTTCTATACACCCAGTGTGTCTTCCGAACAAACCCGGCAGCACCGTTTACTTTCCAAGGAGACAGTTTCCATGGCGACAAAATCGATTGAGCCTGGCGCAAAGGTTTTTGCTACTCCACCCCCTGCCACAGAATCAGATGCTGAGACCAATCCCTTCCTGATCGCACAACATCAACTGGACGAAGCGGTGGAGATTCTGGAGCTGGACGACGCCACCCACGAGATGCTGCGTTGGCCGATGCGCGAGCTGAAGTTCACCATCCCCGTCAAGATGGACGACGGCAGCACGAAGGTCTTCCACGGCTATCGGGTGCAGTACAACGACGCGCGCGGCCCGGCCAAGGGCGGCCTGCGCTTCCATCCCCTGGAGACCATGGACACGGTGCGCGCGCTGTCGGCCTGGATGACCTGGAAGACCGCCGTGGTGGACATCCCCTTGGGCGGCGGCAAGGGCGGCGTGACCTGCACCCCCAAGGAGTTGACTCTGGGAGAGAAAGAACGCCTGAGCCGCGGCTACATGCGGCGCGTGGCTCATTTCGTCGGTCCCGATATCGACGTGCCCGCGCCCGATGTCTACACCGACCCCCAGGTGATGGCTTGGATGCTGGACGAGTACGAGACGATCCATGGCCGCCGCGTGCCCGGCGTCATCACCGGCAAGCCATTGATACTGGGAGGTTCGGCGGGACGCCCTGAGGCTACTGGCCTGGGCGTGGTGGTGACCATCCGCGAGGCGCTCAAGGCGCTGCAGATCGACTCGACCCAGACCACGGCCGCCCTGCAAGGCTTCGGCAACGTGGGCCAGGCTGCGGCCATCCATTACGTCAATAAGCTGGGCGGCAAACTGATCTGCGTCTCCTCATGGGATCACGAGGACAGGACAGCCTATACTTTCTTCAAGCAGGACGGCATCTATCCAGTCTTCCTGCGCAGCATCACCGATTCCTTTGGCACGATCAACAAGGCCAAGGCCGTGCAGGCCGGCTATGAGGTGCGCGATGGTGACGCCTGGCGCGCGGCCGAGGTGGACGTGCTGATCCCCGCCGCCCTGGAGAACATGATCACCGGCCACACGGTCGACGAGATCTCGCCGCGCGTCAAGGTGCTGGCCGAGGCCGCCAACGGCCCCACCACCCCCGAGGCCGACCTGGCGCTGCACGAGCGCGGCATCTTCGTCATCCCCGACTTCCTGTGCAACGCCGGCGGCGTGACCGTCAGCTATTTCGAGCAGGTGCAGAATGCCTACAACTACTACTGGCCTGAGGATGAAGTGTATAACCGCCTCGACCAAAAGATGACCAGCGCCTTCCACAGCGTGCATAACATGGCCCAGCGCATGAACGTCCACAACCGGTTGGCGGCTTACCTGGTCAGCGTGGAGCGGGTGGCAAGAGCGATGAAACTGCGCGGTTGGGTATAACATGACCAT
>JBFYTD010000568.1:0-2668 GCA_041300885.1 Anaerolineae bacterium
CCCGGCTTTCGCCACGACATCTGCTCGGCGGTACATCCGTTGGGCATGGCGTCGCCCTTCTTCCGCAGCCTGCCGTTGGAGCAGCACGGCCTGCGCTGGATCCAGCCCGACGCGCCGCTGGCCCACCCGCTGGATCACGGGCAGGCGGTGGTGCTCGACCGGTCCTTCGACGCCACAACTGCTTATCTGGGGCGAGACGGCGCTGCCTATCGCCGGCTTATCGAGCCGCTGGCCGAACGTTGGCAGGAGATCCTGGGCGATCTGCTGGGACCGCTCAGCATTCCCAGCCACCCGGTGGCGTTTGCTCGTTTTGGCGCTGGGGCGATCTTGCCGGCCGCCATGCTGGCGCGGGCCTGGTTCCGCGGACAGCCAGCGCGGGCGCTGTTTGCCGGTCTGGCTGCCCATTCCATCATGCCCCTGCAGAGGCCGTTGACGGCCGCCTACGGACTGATGCTGGGCTTGCTGGCCCACGGCGTCGGCTGGCCCATGCCGGCCGGCGGCTCGCAGAGCATCGCCGACGCGCTGGCGTCCTACCTGCGCAGTCTGGGCGGCGAGATCAGAACCGGCTGGTGGGTGCGGCGCCTGGACGAGCTGCCGCCGGCCGGCGCGTATCTATTCGACATAACGCCACGCGACCTGCTGAAAATCGCTGGCGATGAGCTGCCGGCTGGCTATCGGCGCACGCTCAGCCGCTATCGCTACGGCCCCGGCGTCTTCAAGCTGGACTACGCGCTGGACGGGCCGGTCCCCTGGCGCAACCCGGCCGTCAGCCGTGGGGGCACGGTGCATGTGGGGGGCACGCTGGCCGAGATCGCCGCCTCGGAGCAGGACGCCTGGCAGGGGCGGCACAGCCAGCGACCCTTCGTGCTGGTGGTGCAGCCCAGCCATTTCGACCCCAGCCGCGCACCGGCCGGCCGGCACGTCCTCTGGGCCTACTGCCACGTCCCCAACGGCTCCACGCTGGACATGACCGCGGCTATCGAGGGCCAGATCGAGCGCTTCGCCCCTGGCTTCCGCGACCGCGTCCTGGCGCGCCACGCCATGAACGCGGCGCAGATGGAGCAGTACAACCCCAACTACGTGGGCGGCGACATCAACAGCGGCGTGCAGGACCTGTTCCAGCACTTCACGCGGCCTGCCGTGCGCCTTTCCCCTTACACCACGCCCAACCCCCGCATCTTCCTCTGTTCCTCGGCCACGCCGCCCGGCGGCGGCGTGCATGGCATGTGCGGCTACTGGGCCGCCCAGGCCGCGCTGCGTCAGGTCAATCCATAAACTCAACCTAGATTGGCGCTATCTGTCAATGTGCTGTACAGTATGGTCACGATCGGCTATAAGTTCGCACAGGTTCGTCATGCTTGAGCCACCCTCGCTTGCTGATACCACCATTCTTGCGGCGTTGCGCGCCCATTATCGCATTGCCGGCGCTGGCTTGACCTTTCTCCCTTTCGGCAACGATTCAGCATCATTTGTGTATCGCGTCGCTGCCGCGAACGGGACAAGCTGTTTTCTGAAGGCGCGCGCTAGCGCGGGCTTCAACCCCTCGAGCTTGACCGTGCCCTTCTTCCTGCACAGCCAGGGCATCGCGCACGTGATGGCGCCGCTGCCGACGACTGGTCAGGCGCTGTGGGTTGCGGTGGATGGCTTTGCGTTGAGCCTCTATCCGTTTATCGATGCGCAGACTGCCACCGAAGCCGGTTTGACGCTGGCTGACTGGCGCGCCTTGGGCGCGACGCTGCGTCAGATCCACGCCAGCCGCCTGCCGGCCGGGTTGGCCGGGGACCTACCGCAGGAGACGTTCACGCCCTCCCGGCGCCATGTGTTGGCCGAACTGGCTGACGTGCCAGGCAAGCGGGTCTTTGCCGATCCGATCCAGGCCGCGCTGGCTGAGTTCTGGCACGGCCGGCAGGACGTCATCCAGACCTTGATCGAGCGAGCCGACACCCTGGGCGCTGAGCTGCGCCGGGAGGTATTGCCGCGTGTGCTGTGCCATGCGGACCTGCACACCTGGAACGTACTGGTCGATGCCGGCCGGCAGATGTGGATCGTGGATTGGGATGAGGTGATTCTGGCGCCCAAGGAGCGCGACCTGATGTTCGTGATCGGTGGGATCGGCCGCGGCCTGGTGAAACCCGATGAGACCGCAAGCTTTCTGGACGGTTATGGCGCTTCTCTTATCGACCCGCGCGCGTTGGTGTACTACCGTTTCGCCTGGGCGGTGCAGGACATGGCGGCCTATGTTGAACAGATCTTCTTTGCTCCAGTTGCCGGCGAGCCAATCCGCCGCGCGGCAATGCAGGGTTTTGTCGACATGTTCGAGCCGGGCAACATCGTCGACATCGCCTTGGCTGGCTGATAATCGTTCGCTGAGCCGTGTTGCGGCGTTCTGGCTGGCATCGACTGGGTTCGGGGAGTGTAGCTGACATACGAACGGCTGCGCTCTGAGGCATAATCGAGAACTGCGTGTCTGGGTAAGACCCGGTGTGCCCAACACGTCCAGACATATGGCCTGTGGGCGGTGGGTCCCGCCGTGTGATCGAAATCACCACCGCCATTAGTATTTTTGCAAGGAGGAACCTCTCAATGTCAGTCTCTTCTTTAAACGGGCGCTTCAGCCACTTGGCTATGAGTCTGAGCCTGTTGCTAGTGATCGTTTTGCTGGTCAGCG
>JBFYTD010000569.1:0-3736 GCA_041300885.1 Anaerolineae bacterium
TCGGCCGCGCCGCGCACCATCGCGCCCTGCTCGGTCAGCACTGCCCGGCTGAAGTTCTCCCAGTCCAGGATGGCGAAGGGGGAGGTGATGGCGAAGGTGAATACGGCAACCGCAAGGGCCAGCGCTGTCATGATGAGGGCAGGAACGATGGCTGATGTGTGAAACGTGAAACGTGAAGCGTGGTCGGAGCGTCGGTGCCACCAGAAGAGAAGGCCGGCAGCCACGGGTGCGGCCAGGATGGGCAGCGCGCTGAACTTGGAGGCGATGGCCAGGCCGGCGCCGATGCCTGTGAAGATGGCCCAGCCCAGGCTGGCTCGGTCAGGAGATTGGGGACCATCCCGGAGGGACCGGCCAGAGCTATCGGAGTCGAGTTCCTCCGAGTTCCCTTCTTCTCCCTCGTTTCCCTCATCTCCCTCTCCGTCCCTCCCTTCCGCCATGCGCAGCGCGCCGTACAGCGCCATGGCCGTGAAGGTCGTGCTGATCGGATCGACGGCGAAGAAGTGGCTAAGCTGGATCTGCAGGACGGTGAAGGCGGAGAAGGCGGCCGCCAGCAGGCCGACCCAGGGCGCGTAGCGCTGGCCGCGCCGGCGATACGTGCGCTCGGCCAGCAGATAGACGAAGAGCACCGTAAACGTGTCGGCGATAGCCATGATCAGCCGGCCAACCACGGCAAAGCCGGGCACGCCGTTGGCCATGCGCAATGTTTCCACCAACTCCGGCGACGCGCCCAGCCGTTCGGCCAGCGGGGCCAGCTCATGGAACACGTTGGCTGTCAATACCAGCAGGTAAAGCGGGAAATGGCCGTAGGTGAACGAGCGCCGCTCCTGGGTCTGCACGTTCCACAGCGGATTGAGGGGCGACTGGCGCTTGTCCAGCAGGCTGACCCCCTCCGGCGGCATTTCGATCGTCGGCGCGTAGAAAGCCACGGTCGAACGCTCGTCGGGGTGGGGCAACTGACCATCGGCCCAGTCGATATGCCAAACGCGCAGCACAAAGCCTGCCAGCAGGATAAGCAGCAAGAGGCCGCCTACCAACCAGCCGCGTCGGGCTTTTGGAGACGAAGAAGTGATAGCCATACCTGAGACAGGTTAACGCTGCAAACAGGCCACCGAGGGTCTGTTCGGCAATCGATAGACGATCTGAGAAGACGGCGGCGGCGAGCCCAGCAGATAGACGTCAACGCAGCGGTTCCACGACACCGCCCTGCCGTCGTCGAAGCCCAGGTCGATCCAGCGGCCATCTACGCCGCCGCCGGTGTCGCCGGCCACGGCCTGGCCATAGCCCGGTACGTAGAGCTGGGTGTAGAGCCTGACTACGCTGGGATCCACCGCCACTACGCCGTAGCCAGCCCGCATGCCGGTACGCGTAAGACCATAATAGGGCGAGCTACGCGGGGTACCAGCATCGGCCGCGGTATACGACGTGGCAAACATGCGGACTTTACGCCAGTACGTGACGGGGCCGTTAGGCGTCTGTAGCTCGCGCAACACGATCTGGGAGCCGTACTTGTTCACGCGCGTCACCGGCGCCTGGGCCAGCCAGGTGTCGTCCAGCGTGCGGGTGATGGGTTGGCTGTCCTCCAACATCACCCGGTAGCGCTGGCGGGTGATGCCGTTGACACCCTCCTGGTCCAGCCGCTGGTTGTCGATCTCCAGCTCCGGATCAGCTTCCCAGATCGACTCATAGGGCGTAACCTGTTCCTCGACCTCGAAGACGTGCTGCACGCGCGTGATGCGCACGGCCATTTCGGCTGCCAACGGCGTGTTCAAGGCCGGCTCCACCCGATCCTGGCCAACCAGCAGCAGGCCGTTCTCGGCCAGCAGGCCGGCTACGGTGTCCGCTCGGCTGCGGGTGCGCAGGCTGGCGCCAGCGGTGTTGATGGCCACCGGCTTGCTGCGCTCGATGGTGACCCGCTGGCCGGCCGGCAGCGGCGTGCCCAAGCCGGGCTGTACCTGGTCGCCCTCATAGATGACCATGCCCAGCCCCGTCAACGCCTCGCCCACGGTGCTGGCTGTGGTCCAAGACGTCCAGGAGATCAATCCGACCTGCACCGCCAACGGCACGGCGTGGCGCACTTCGATGACCACAGGCTCGATTTGCGTGCCTGTCCAGGGATATACGCCCGGCACACCGGGAAGGTTCCGACCGCCGGCGATGGCTCGTGCAGGCAGAGGCGCAGCACCTTCGGCTGCCTGGCCGTTCATGGCGACCAGGTCGTGCGACTCGACGGCGATGCTGCGCTCGGCCAATGCGCCGTCCACCGTCAGCGCGTGCGAGTACAGCGTGCGCACCCGGCCGTCGTTGTCGATTAGCACCGGCCTGGCGCGCTGGACTTCGACGGCCAGCCCGTCCTGAAGCGCTTGATCGGCATCCACCAACAACCGATCCTCTGGCCGCAACGTGACCTGCATCTCTGCCAGCAGGTCGCCCACGCTGGCCTGATGCGTGTAAATCGTGGCAGGCATGCCATCCACCGTCACCGTGACGCGCGCGGCCGTGGCAAGGAAGCCATAGACCAGACCAGCAATGAGCAGACCTGCCAGCGCTAGCGCCGACAACGCAGTCAGCCGCCAGGCCCAGCGTTCTGACAGCGCCAGCGCGCGACCAGCGCGCGGACGGAACAGGGCCTTGCGGCTCACAGCCGGCTGGCTGGCGATGTCCGGTGGAGTGAAGCAAAGCGCACCAGAGCGCAGCCGTAGGGCGGGGTCTCAGCCGGCTCTGGCTGCCGGCCAGCCACAAGGGCATCCAGCGCGTCGCTCAGGTAGGAGCGCGTGGCGGTGCGCTGGCGAAAGCTGCGGTCGTCGATGGCCCCGCGGTAGGCCAGCCGGCCGGCGTGGTCGATAACAAAAACGTGCGGCGTGGTCTCGGCGCTGTAGGCGTCGGCCACGCAACAGCCGGGGTCGAGTAGGATCGAAAAAGGCAAGCAGCGCGCGGCAGCTACGGTAGTGATCAACACCGGGTCCTCGTCGACGTTGGCGGCCACAGCCAGCAGGTGAATGCCCTGTGCAGTCCAGCGCGGCGTCTGCTCAGTCAGCCAGGCGTCGTAGTGCTGGCTCCAAGGACATTCGGCTGACCAGAAATCCAGCACGACAATATTGCCGGCGTAGTCGGACAGCCGGTAGGGCTGGCCGTCGATGCCGGTCAACTCGAAGGACGGAGCGAGCTCGCTCAAGACCGCAGCCTGGTGATCAGTAGCCGGTGATCGGTGATCGGTTAACACAATCATCCTTACTTCTGCACTTTGTGACCTGCCACTTGCAACCTGCCACTTGTAATCTGCCACCTGCTACTTGCGCACTGGCAGCACCAGGTCCTTGGGGAAAGGCGTCAGGCTGTGAAACGCGCCGGCCTCGTCACAGTAGACCACATCCTCGATGCGCACGCCGTAGCCCTTATCCGGAAAATACAGGCCCGGCTCAACGGTGAACACGGAGCCGCGCTCGACCACGGCCATGTTGCCTTCGTAGGCGTAGAAGCTCGGCGCCTCGTGGATCTCCAGCCCCAGCCCGTGGGCCAGGCCATGGACGTAGCCCACCTGCGTGCCGGGCGCGGTCAAAATGGTAGGATAGTTGAGCGACTCGTAGTACTTGCAGGTGATGGACTGGTAAGCAGACGTGCGCTTGCCCACCTCCAACGTCTCCATGACCAGCTTGAAGACCGACATGGTGTCCTGATAAGCCCGCTCCACTTCCTTGGGCGCGTAGCCCAGGCACCAGGTGCGGGTCATGTCGTGGAA
>JBFYTD010000080.1:0-7681 GCA_041300885.1 Anaerolineae bacterium
CCTACTTCATCAACAACTTCCCCCGCATGCGTGCGTAGGTCGCATAGTCGACCTCGACGCGGCGGGCGATATAGTCCAGGGTCTGGGGGGCGCGGCCGCGGGCGGCTTCGATGCGCTCGGTCACTTCCAGTGAGAACGCGTCGCTGCCCGCGCCGGAGCCAAAGGAAACCACCAGCACCCGGTCGCCCGGCCGCGCCTCGTCCAGCACGGCCGTCATGCCCACCAGCGAGGAGCCGGCATAGGTGTTGCCGATGCGGCCGACCAGCAGGCCGGCCTGGTACTGCTCCGGCTTGAAGCCCAGCAGCTTGGCCGCGCGCTGGGGAAACTTGACATTGGGCTGGTGCAACACCACATAGCGGTAGTCGGCCGGCTTGCGGCCCAGCTCCGCCAGCATGATCTGCGCCGCGTTGGTGACGTGATGGAAGTAGGCCGGCTCGCCGGTGAAACGCTGGCCATGGCTGGGATAGTGGGCGTGGGCGCGGCGCCAGAAGTCGGGCGTGTCGGTGACGTAAGAGACCGACGCCTCGATGATGGCCAGGCTTTCCTCGGCTGGACCGATCAGGATCGCCGCCCCGCCGGCTGCGGCCGTGTACTCCAGCGCGTCGCCCGGCCGGCCTTGCGCTGTGTCCATGCCGATGCTTAGCGCGTAGGGCGCCATGCCGGAGCCGACGAAGGCAATCGCGGCCTGCATCGCTTCAGTGCCGGCCTTGCAGGCGAATTCCCAGTCGGCTGCCTGGGTTAGCGGCACGATGTCCAACGCCTCGGCCACGATGGTCGAGGTGGGCTTGACCGCGTAGGGATGCGACTCGCTGCCCACCCAGACCGCGCGGATGCGTTTAGGGTCGATCTGGGCGCGCGCCAATGCGTTGCGCGCGGCCTCGATGGACATGCTGGCCGTGTCCTCGTCCAGCCCAGCCACCGCCTTTTCCTTGATGGGCAGCTCGGCGTCGCGGCCGCTCCAGACACGGGCCACCTCGCGCGCAGGCAGGCGGTAGATGGGCACGTAAGCCCCGTAGCCGACGATGCCTACGGGCCGGTTCGGTCGCAGCAAAACGCTATCTTTGACTTCGGTCATGAATTGTTAGCTCCCTTCGGCTGTCAGTTCGGCCACGATCTCGGCCGCGCGCGCTGCCCGGATCTGTCCCTCGGCGATCATGCGGGCCGCGACCTGCTCGACCAGATCGAGCGGCGCGCCGGCGGCTAATGCCACGTGGCGGGCGTGCAGCGCCATGTGGCCGCGCTGGATGCCCTCAGCCGCCAGCGCACGCAGGGCTGACAGGTTCTGCGCCAGTCCTACAGCGGCCATCAACTCGGCCAGCTCGCGAGCCGATGCCACGCCCAGGATCTTGAGCGCGACCTGCGCCGTGGGGTGGACTTTGGTCGCGCCGCCCACGATGCCCACGGCCAGGGGCAGCTCGAGGCGCCCAGCCAACGCCGGCTCGTCCTCATCGGTGACCACCCGCCAGTCGGTCAGGGCGCGGTACTGGCCATCGCGCGCCGCATAGGCGTGGGCGCCGGCCTCCAGCGCCCGCCAGTCGTTGCCGGTGGCGATGGCGACCGGATCGATGCCGTTCATGATGCCCTTGTTGTGGGTGGCGGCGCGGTAGGGGTCAGCCCAGGCGAAGGCGTTGGCTTCGGCAATGCCGCGCGCCACCTCGACGCCCTCCAGGTCCTCGCTGGCAAAAACGCTCACGGGAATGCGGCACGTGGCCCAGGCCAGCCGGCGATCGCTCAGGTTGCTCAGGATGCGCAATTTCGCTCGCCCACCCGTGAGCGATTCCAGCAGCGGCGCCGCAACCTCGGCAGCCGTGTTGACCGCGTTGGCGCCCATCGCATCTCGGCAGTCCAGCAGCAGATGCACGATGGTCATCGGTCCCACCGGGGTATCGGACAACTGGCGCACCTCGACGCCACGGAAACCGCCGCCAGCCCGCAGGATCGACGGATGCAACGGGTCGATCAGCGCGGCCAGTTCCTGCTGCGCTGCCAGAACGGCCTGCGCTGCCCGCTCCGGGTCGGGCACATCCAGCAACTGCACCTGGCCGATCATAATCGGCTCGCTACTGCCCGCCTCGAAGCCGCCGCCGGCCCGCGTCAGCCGGGCCGCGTTGCTGACAGCCGCAATCACCGAGGGCTCCTCGACGACCATGGGGACCAGGTAGTTGCGACCGTTGACCAGGAAGTTGACACCCAGGCCCAGCGGCAGGGCAAACAGCCCCAGCGCGTTCTCCACCATGCGATCGGCCTGCTCGACGCTAAGGCCGGCGCGCAAAGCTGCCAGGTCGGCATCGCTCAGTTCCGCCCACGCGGCCACCGTGGCCAATCGCTCACGGAGTGTTTGGTTGTAGAAACCGCTCAAGCGCGATGTGGGTCTTTCGCTCATAGCTTTACTGTCACATAAAAACGCCCCACGGCCTCAAGGGTGTGGGAGCGCGGCATAACTTCGCGACATTTGTTACGATGAACACTATAGCAGATCACACCTTCCAAAAGCTATCAGACTTTGCGCGGCCCCGAAGGCTGGCAGTAAATGGTGAGATGCACTACCGGTTGCGCCTACGGCCCACCAGGCACGCCAGCGAATGCAGCCACCGCGGCGCTGAGTGGTTTGAGCCAGACCTCCGGATAGAGAGCCGGCAGCAGGATCGCCGCCAAGCCCAGCGCTGCCAGCGCGATCATGATGCGCTCCTCTCGCTCCAGCAGCAGGTTGTTCAGCGGCCCCAGCAGCGCGCTCAGGCTGCGGATCAGGCCAACGGCCAGGCCCAGCGCGCCGGCCAGTACGATGACCGCCTGCAGCCAGTCCCGGCTGCCCAGCGCCTGCATCAGCGCCCATTGGCCGGCAAAGCCGGCTGTCAAGGGCATGCCGGCCAGGCTCAGCACGCCCAGCAAAAAGGCCGCCGATGTCCAGGGCAGGCGCGTGCCCAGCCCCTGGATGTGGGCG
Source organism: Anaerolineae bacterium (assembly GCA_041300885.1). Lineage (GTDB taxonomy): Bacteria > Chloroflexota > Anaerolineae > JAAEKA01 > JAAEKA01 > JAAEKA01. The sequence goes on from JBFYTD010000080.1 coordinate 2,942, forward strand.
AAGTCGGTCTGGCTGCCAGCGCGCTGGCGAAGGACGGCCAACCCATAGGCCGAGACCATCATGGCCACGCCGCGGGCAATCAACAGCAGCCAGACCAGGGCCCATGACCCGCGCGTGCCCAGCCCCACCGAGATCAGCACGGCGCCGTAGGTGAAGAGCGCCGCGTAGCTCCACAGCCGGCTGATGTTGGTCTGCACCCCGCCGGCCAGCCCAGCCCACAGGCAGGTGGCCATACCGCCGTACAGCAGCAGCTCGCCCAGCCGCAGCGCTGGCAGGGTAAAGAAGAGCGTGGCGCCTTGCAGCCACTGGTATTGCACCAGCAGCGCCTGCAGCAGAGTGATCGCCGTTGCTGCCAGAGCGGTCAGCAGCCAGGCTGCCACCAGCGGAGGCGCCTCCTCGCCCAGGCTGACGGCCGGGCCGTGCAGCGGCCAGGGCGCCAGCAGCAGCAACAAGCCGATGCTGGCCAGTTGTCCGGCCAATTGCAACGCCTGGACGCTCTCCGGGTCCAGCGGCGCCTGGTCTACATACCACGCTGCCGCCAGAAAGAGGGGGATGGTCAACACAGGCAACCAGAGCGCTCGCACCGCGCCGCGCGTGCTGCCCTGACGGCCGGCCTGGATCACGAAGGCGGCAACGGACACCACAGCGGCCAGCAAGATCGGCGCCAGCCAGGCCGGTTGGATGGTCAACACCGCGCCGAACAGGCTGAACAGGGCCAGGCCAAAGGGGAAGAAGGTACGGCCCTGTGACACGCGCCAGGCGCCCAGATAGGCGGCGGCCAGCGCCAAAGCCAACCAGCCCAGCACCCATTGAGCCGTGGGCTGCATCGCAAAGGTCTGGCCCAGCAGCACCACAGGCGCGTTGACCCGCACAACACGACCGAGGAACAACACGGCCTCGTTGTTGGGCCAGCGCCACAGCAGCAAGCCGAGCGTCAGCGCGGCCACGCCAGCCAGCGCGCTGGATGGCAGCGGCCAGCGGCGCAGCAAATAGACTAACAGCGCAGCCAGCAGCGGCAGGGTCAGCACCAACACCACGCCAGACATCAGTCGCTGCCCTCCCGCTTGTTGCTCCAGAGGGGGCCGCGAGCGATCATCAGGTAGCCGGTCGCCAGGGCCACGAGCAGCTCGACCGTGCTCAGCAGCCAGATCAGCCAGGCATCCTGTTGCAGAGCCGCCAGCAGCAACTGTGTGGCTGCCAGCCAGAGCAGCAAGGCCACGCCGGCCTGCAAGGCTTCGTCCCCCAGGGCCAGACCCAGCAGACCAAAGGCTCCCAGCCAGATAACCACAAAGCGCACATCAGTTGGCAGCGCCGGCAAAGGCAGCCTGGGACGCAGCGTCAGGATCAGCACAGCCACGGCCAAGGCGATCAAGATGCGAAACAGGGTGGTGGATGCCAGCGGGCGAGCTTCCACCCCCTGGCTGTGCTGGAAGGGCAGGAAGCTGCCGCCCCAGCCGGCCTGCTGGGCGGAGATGTACCAGATGACGGCTGCCAGGCCGCCGACCACGACGCGCAGCAGGGCCCACTGGGGCGGCAGCAGGCTGGCGGTGAGCACAGCCAGGCCGGAGTAGACGACCATCAGCATGGCCAGCACCAGACGCCAGTCGCGCGCAGCCGTGAGGACGATCACGCCCAAGCTGATGGCCAGCAGCAAGGGGGTGCCGGCCAGCCGATCGGCCTGTTGAAACAGCGTGTCCAGGCTGGGGAAGGGGGGAAGGGGTTGCATCGTAGATTTTCCAGGTGGCGCCAGGCTACAGTTGCACGACCAGGACGGCCAGCAGCAACACCAATACGACCCAGCCGAGGTAGCCCTCTCCCTCGACGACCAGCAGGGCGTTGCGCCAGCCCAGCTCGATCCATTGCAGCAGCCAGCCCAGCCCTGCCAAAATCCAGCCCAGCCCCGCGGCCGCGGCCAAGCGCTTCTGCCATTGCTTGAAGAGCGAGCCGGGCTGCTGGGCCAATTGGTAGAAGCCGACACCCAGAGTCAGGGCGGCGACGATGGCCAGGAGCTGTAGCACGCCCAGATCTCGGAGTAGTTCGCCCAGAGAAAGGACGCTGCCGAAGTTGGCCTGCACGGCCAGCCGCGTCGGCTGGAGACCCCACAGCAGGTTGGGTACCACCACCAACCCCAACGCGACCAATAGCCGCACAACTGGCCAGTTGATGGGTTGGCCCCGTAGCTGGCCCGATGACCGGCCAGCCGGCGCAGAGGGCGTGGACGCTGGCTGTGGCGTTGTTTTCCAGCTTGCCAGCACCGTGGCTACAGCCAGACCATCGGCCACAACCATCAGGAGCAGCAGGGCCAGGTGAGGCGTCTGGACCAGTGCGCGGGCGGGCATGCCAGCAGTCAACGGCATACCTGCCAGGGTCAGCGCTGCCAGCGTAATGGGCACACGCCAACGCCATTCCTCGTTGATCGCCTGGCCGACGGCCAGCAGCGCCAAGCCAAGGACAACGCAGGTCATCGCCCAGCCCAATGCATCGCGCGCGCTGGCCGTAGGCGCCAGTGCAATTATCACCCACAGCCAGGTGGCGCGCCCGCTGCTGAGCAAAGCCAGCCGGTCGCGTTCCCGGCTGGTCCAGGCGGCCAGACCCGCGACCAGGGTCAGAAAGACCAGCAGGGGCAGCCAGAGTGGGTTGGAGAACCAGACGCCCGCGCCGAGAACGAAGACGCGGCCCAGCAGCCAGCCGCCCGTCACCAGCGCAAGGCCGTTGAGGAGGAGCTGCGTGCCGCGGTCGCGGCCAGCGCCGGCCGGCGCCAGCCACAGGTGCAGCGGGTAGGCGGCCATGCGCAGCGCGGCGACCACCAGCAACAGCGCCATGGCCTCGGCCGGCAGGCGGGCGGTGGCCAGCGTGGCGGTGGCGGCGCTGATGCTGGTGATGCCAATGGCCATCAGCATCAGCAAGCTGCCCGCCGCTTCCAGCCAAACAGGCGCTGTGTTGCCCTTAGCGCGGCTGCCGCGCGCGCGCGCCACCAGCAGGATGTCGGTGGCCACCCACGCACCGCTGACGGCCAGGAGGTTGTCGGAGACCAGGGTCAGCGCCGCCGCGCCCAACAGCGCAAAAGTCATGCCATGGTAGGCGCCGGAGCGCTTGCCCGGCAACTGCCAGGTCAGCAAGACCGCTGTGCCGCCGACGATGAGTAGCAGGGTTAGCGCCAGCCAGTTCCAGCCGTCTAGCGCCCACAGCACGCGCAGGGGCGGTGTAACCAACGGCCACCAAGTTAGCTCGCGCACGACCACCCCGCTGCTGCGCAGAGTCATCAGCAGCACGAAGCTGGCAGCCAGCGGCACGAGCGTCAACAAGGCCAGCGCCCGGCGCGGGCTGGCAACCACGCGCAGCAAGGCGCTGGCGAACAGCAAGATGATGGCGGGCCCAAGAGGAGAGCGGAGCAGGTCGTTCATGGACAATAGGCCGGTCGGGCTGTGGCCCGACCGTTCTTTGTCATTCTACCACACGGACTGTGGCGAGGCAAGGGCTGCACGGCGCCTGGCGGCTTTTCAGCGCTTGAAGTCCATGAAGCGATAGCCCATCCCGCGTTCGTTGAGGATGTAGCGTGGGTTGGACGGATCAGGTTCGATCTTTTGGCGCAGGTAGGTGACGTAGAGGCGTAGCAGTTGGTTGTCGTCCACATACTCAGGCCCCCACGCATTGGACAGCAACTGCTCACTGCTCAACAGGCGGCCGGGGTTCTGCACGAAATAGTGCAACAGGCGATATTCGGTCGGCCGCATCTTGACCTGCTCTCCGTTGACCAGCACTTCGCGACGGTCGAAGTCCACGCTCAAACGCTCGTCCACATCGATGCGACTGCTGCGCTCAACCGGCGCACTGAGCTGGACGCGGCGCAGCACCGCGTTGATGCGGCTGACCAGCTCGCGCGCGCTGAAGGGCTTGGTCACGTAGTCGTCCGCGCCCAGGTCCAACCCCTTGATGCGCTCCTCCTCCTCGCCGCGCACAGTTAGCATGATCACGGGCACGGGGAAGGTGCGGCGAATGTCGGCCAGAGTCTCGAAGCCATCCAGGTGCGGCATCTCCACGTCCAGCACGACCAGGTCGGGCATCTCCTCCCGCACCTTGCGGATGGCTTCCAGCCCATCGCTGGCCTCACTGACCTGAAAGCCTTCCAGCTCCAGGTTCATGCGCACAAAGCGCCGCATGCGCGGCTCGTCGTCAACGATCAAAATGTGTTTTGTCATAGGAAGGTGTCGGGTGTCGGGTGTCGGGTGTCGGGTGTCGGGTGTCAGGTGGCTGGCTGGTGGCGTTGGTTGGCGATAGTCCGTGTGGGCTTGGACCGGAGTGAATGCTTAAGCGCGCCGATGAGGCCTTTGGTCTTGGCAGCTTGGGCGTAGTGCTGTTGGAACTCAGCTTGGTTGAGGTAACCAACGTCCAACGCGACGTACAGCAACGATTGGACTTCTACAGCCGAACGACGTGCAATACCGAGAAAGCGGGCAAATTCCAGCTTCGAGTCGCAGTCGAAGCCTTCAGCAACATTGGTCATCGCCGACACCGCAGCCCGACGAATTTGATCGCGCAGCCCATAGTCTCTGCAGAACGGGCCCGCGCTGCTGATGCGATAAATATCCTGGGTTAGCTTCCGAGCCTCCTGCCAACCCCGAATATCCTCAAACCTCTGAATGAAAGCCATCTCAACCCTCCTCTGATTACGACAAAAATCATTGTCAGTCAAGTACCGAAGCCACGCACCACTCCCAGACTCCGACACGTGACACTCCG
>JBFYTD010000570.1:0-3615 GCA_041300885.1 Anaerolineae bacterium
CCTACTACCAGCCGGCGAGGGAGGTGGGCGGCGACTTCTACGACTTCCTCTACTTCGACGACGGCCGGCTGGGCATCATCATCGGCGACGTCACCGACAAGGGGGTGCCGGCCGCGCTGGTGATGGCCACCACCCGCACCCTTCTGCGCGTCATCGGCGAGCGCCTGGTCACGCCGGGCGCGGTGCTGGAGCGGGTCAACGAGCTGTTGATCGACGACATCCCGCCGCGCATGTTCGTCACCTGCCTCTACGCGCTGCTGGACCCGGTCAGCGGCCGCTTGCAGTTCGCCAACGCCGGCCACGACCTGCCCTTCCACCGCAGCGCCGATGGCGTCCACGAGATGCGCGCCACCGGCATGCCGCTGGGCCTGCTGCCCGGCATGGGCTACGAGGAGAAGGAGATCACCCTGGCCCCCGGCGACACGGTCTTCTTCTACAGCGACGGCCTGGCCGAGGCGCATAGCCCCGTGGGCGAGATGTACGGCTTCCCGCGTGTGCAGGAGCTGCTGACTGGCTGCTACAGCCAGGCCGACCTGATCGCCTGCTCGCTGGACAGCCTGGCTGATTTCACCGGCGCGGGCTGGGAGCAGGAGGACGACGTCACCCTGGTCACGCTGCACCGCGAGGCCGGTAGTGAACGCGTTGGTGTTGGTAGTGAGGACTTGAGTCGTCATCCCGCCGGCGAGTGGCGCACCCTGGCCGAGATCGAGATCGCCAGCCAGCCGGGCAACGAACGCCTGGCCGCCGAGCAGGTGGCCGCGGCTGTGGCCGAGGTCTTGCCGCAGGCCCGCCTGGAACGCCTCAAGACCGCCGTTGCGGAAGCGACCATGAACGCCATGGAGCACGGCAACCAGTACCAGCCCGACGTGCCCGTGCAGATCTGGGTGGACGAGTCGCCGGCCGCCGTGCGGGTGTGCATCGTCGATCAGGGCGGCGGCCAATTCCTGGGTGACGCGCAGGCCCCCGATCTTGAGGCCAAGCTGTCAGGCTTGCAGTCGCCGCGCGGCTGGGGCCTCTTCCTGATCCAGGCCATGGTGGACGAGATGCACGTCAACAGCGACGACCGCCATCACGCGCTGGAGTTGATCATGAACCGGGTTTCGACCCTTCAGCGCCACCGTGCGCAGCGCCAACGGCGCAGCTATCGTCGATCTCCACGGCGAGATCAACGCCAACGCCGAGGCTGTCCTCAACGGCGCCTACGCCGAGGCCATCCAGGGCCAGCCCGGCCGCCTGCTGCTCAACTTCGGCGATGTCGATTACATCAACAGCACCGGCATCGCCCTGATCGTCGGCGTCCTGGCCCAGGCGCGCAAGGCCCACGTCGCCCTGGTGACCTATGGCCTGAGCGCCCACTACCAGGAGATATTCAAGATCACCCGTCTGGCCGATTTCATGGGCATGGTCAACGACGAGGCCGCGGCGTTAGCCGGGTAATCGGTGACTGGTGAGCGGTGAGCGACGCGAGCAGGTGCCGTCACTGGCGCTGCGCCGTGAGCGGGTCGAACGGCCAACCTGGTTAGCGCGTAGCCTCACTCTGTCACCCACTAATCTTGAACGCACCCAACTCTAGCGAAGCATCCCCCTGCACAATGAGGACCGGGATGCTTCGGCGGCCCTCAGCATGACAAGGACAGGACCGGGATGCTTCGGCGGCCCTCAGCATGACAATCGTTATAGGAGAACAGAAAATGTCCAAGGCAAACATTACCACCAACGTGCGCCGGAACAACGGCGTCAGTATTATCGACATCGGCGGCGAGGTCAACGCCCAGGCTGAAGACGCGCTGTCAGCGGCCTACGCTGAGGCCAGCCAGGGCGGCGTCAACGCCGTGGTGCTCAACTTCAGCGGTATGGAGTACATGAACAGCTCCGGCATCGGCCTGCTGGTGACGCTGCTGATCCGCGCCCAGCGCGCCAAACAGAAGCTGCTGGCCTGCGGGCTGAACGAGCACTACCAGCAGATCTTCGCGCTGACGCGGCTGAACGAGGCCATCAGCATCTATCCCAGCGAGGCGGAGGCAGTGGCGGTGGTGGGCTAGGAGGTGTCATGGGCGGAGGTGTCAAGTGTCACGTGTGGAAAACGAGCGCTGATGGCACTCCGTTGCCGCCCGGCTTCTGACTACCATGAACCCGATGCCTTGACACTTTGATGCGTGAAACCTGACACTTTCTGGAGAACAATCATGACTGAACCGACGATTCCATCAACCACCCAACAATCGCGCGACGCCGCCAACTGGGCGCGGCCGGTGGACAAGCTGGCCGTGGACGGGGAGCGGCCGGGCGCGCTGAACCTGAACGTGGCCGGCAAGGGCTTGACCGGGCCGCTGCAAGGCTTCGGCGCCATGTGGCAGAAGACCTACCGGCAGCCGCTCGCCGGCGTGGACGTGACCCCGCAGGAGGTGATGGCCTGGTGGAAAGCGCACCTGCCGGAGCTAATGCCCGGCGACAGCCGCTTCTACCCCTCCATGACCGGCGTCAAGCCCGGCGAGGTGGTGTTGATCAACGCCACGCTGCCGGCCATGTTCGGCGCGCCGCCGGTGCCGGTCTCCACCGGCGTGCTGATCCTCTACGCCGACGACGAGAGCTTCTCGGTGATGACGCCCGACGGCCACCCCGAATCGGGCTTCAACACCTTCAGCGCACTGGAGGAGGAGGGCGTCACCGTCTGCCAGATCCAGTCGCTGGCCCGCGCCAACGATCCCATCTACGAGTTCGGCTTTCGCTACATGGGCGGCGGCGCGCAGCAGGAGCAGATTTGGCGCCACGTGCTCGGCCAGCTTGCCCAGCACTGGCAGGTCGAACCGGCCATCGAGGTGCGCAAGACCTGCGTCGACAGCCGCTTGCAGTGGTCGAAGGCCAAGAACGTGTGGCATAATGCCGTCATTCGCACCACCGTGACCGCTCCGGTGCGCTGGACTAAGAAGGCGCTGGGACGCAGCCCGGCCAAGGACTGACAGTCCTGGCCCGTAGCGAGAGTCGCGCCACGCGTCGAGAGCTGCTCTACCGGTTGACCAGGACTGTCAGTCCTGCCCGCACGACATGACTTGCAATGCAAAAACCTCACTATGACGCCGCCATCGTCGGCTCCGGCCCCAACGGCCTGGCCGCGGCCATCACCCTGGCGCGCGCCGGCCGGTCGGTGCTGGTGATCGAGGGGCGGGACACGGTCGGCGGGGGGATGCGCACGGCTGAGCTGACGCTGCCCGGCTTTCGCCACGACATCTGCTCGGCGGTGCATCCGCTGGGCATGGCGTCGCCCTTCTTCCGCAGCCTGCCGTTGGAGCAGCACGGCCTGCGCTGGATCCAGCCCGGCGCGCCGCTGGCTCACCCGCTGGATCACGGCCAGGCGGTGATCCTCGACCGTTCCTTCGACGCTACAGCCGCCTACCTGGGGCGGGACGCCGCAGCCTACCGGCGGCTGATAGCGCCGCTGGCCGAGCAGTGGCAGGAGATCCTGGGCGACCTATTAGGGCCGTTGAGCGTACCCAGCCATCCGGTGCCGTTTGCCCGCTTCGGCGCCGGGGCCATCCTACCGGCCGCGGCGCTGGCGCGGGCCTGGTTCCGCGGGCAGCGGGCGCGGGCGCTGTTTGCCGGGCTGGCTGCCCATTC